>JAPLZQ010000099.1 GCA_026394965.1 Candidatus Woesearchaeota archaeon | reverse complement strand
TTCATGTTCATTGCGCATTATGCAGCCATAAGAAAAGGTTTTGCCGCTTTTATTATAAATCTTCCTCAGGCAGAAGTATAACTTTCCAGATTTTACGCCTCTTTCACATAAGTGAGAAGGAGTATTGAAGGGATTGTCAGCGCAAGCGAAATGCAGAAAGGCGCAAGGAAACCGAACTTGTCCCAGACTATTCCTGCGATTAATGAGGAGGGAAGGGCGCACATCCCAATCACCATCTGGAAAAGCCCGAGAGCGCTTGCCCTGTATTTCTCAGGAGCAAGCTCTGAAACAAATGTCCTCTGCACAGGGTCAAGAATTCCCTTATGTATTCCGTAAAGCACAAAAGAGAGTATTATCGCCCAGGGATACATTCTGAGAAAGATGAAGCACCAGCAGACAAGCCCCCAAAGGATGTATGCAACCATAAGCATTGGCTTTCTTCCAATCTTATCGGCCATCCTTCCTGAAGGGAGCGAAAAGAGGAATGCAACAGAAGTGAAAATCAGGTAAAGAACAGGAACAAAGCTTATCTTGAACCCGAGCCTGCTTGCAAAAACAAGAAGGAAAGAGTAGCTGAATGAGCCGAGGGCAAAAAATGAGCTGAGGAAAAGGAAAAGCCTGAAATCCTTTCCTATTTCCTTGAAAGAGAGCCATTTGCGCTCTTCAGGATTTTCAGATTTCTTCTCCTTTATGAAAAAGAGAATAAGCGCAAGCCCTATGAATGAGGGGATTGCTGCGATGAGGAAAATATTCTTATAGCCGAGGAAGCTAAAAAAGAGAACTGTAAATACCACTCCAAAAAGCCCGCCCAGCTTGTCCATCGCCTTGAGGATTCCGAAATTTTCTCCGCGGTTAGCCCTTTTTGAAATATCTGCAAGCATCGCATCGCGGGGAGCATCCCTGATTTTACCAGCCCTGTCAAGAATCCGGAATGGTATCAGGTGCTGCCACACAGATGAAACCGCATATCCAACTCTTGAAATCCCCCCGAACAGGTAGCCGAGCCATATGAAAAGCTTCCTTTTTCTTATCCTGTCTGAAAGGTAGCCTGAAGCTGCCTGCGAAAGGGAAACTACGGCATCGCTAAGCCCGTCAATAAAACCGAGAACTGCCATGTTAGCGCCGAGGAAAACAGTGACAAAAAAGGGCCAGATAGGGTAAATCATGTCTGCCCCGAGGTCATTCAGAAAAGACGCCCATGAGAACACGCGCATAGTCTTTCTTGTGTCAATCTTTTCCTCTGAAGGCTCTTTACCCTCAGGCATCTTCATCCCTTTATTTTTATCCATTACAATCTATCAAAAACACTTATGGAGGAGTTTTATAAATATCTTTTGATTTGGAATTTATTGCAATGAATATTGCAGTATATTTTGCATCTGGGAATTTGTTTTGCATTTGTGAATCATGCCAAAAGATTATGCTAAAAGAATTTTTAATAATGATTTTTTTAATAAGAATTATTTTGGATTAATTATTTTAAATTATTTAAAGAATATTATCTAAAAAAAAAATATTTAAATATTTTAAAAATTTACTCCTCTTTCTGTTCTTCCTTTTCCTCGGAAAATTCGGGCTTCGGCGCAGAAACGGTTTTTTTCTTGGGGAGAGGCATTGGCCTTCTCACAGTCATCGGGATTAATCCCTTTTCTGACTCCATCTCTGCAATCTTTACAGGGTCATACCTGACTTTTTCAAGCTCTTCCTGCCCCATCTTTATCATAAAAGGGGCGCCCATTGCTATCTGAAGAGCCCTGCTTCCTATCATTCTCGCCCTTTCATATTTTGTGTAAACCTGAACTTCCGCTTCTTCCTTCTGCTTTTTCATGAAACCATCTCCTGATAAACCTGATTAAAGGTTAGTTTTTGGCTGTCTTTCTTAAATTTTGCCCTTTATTGCCTTCCTTATCTCATCTGCTTTGCTGATTGCAATATCCAGCATGCTTGAAATGTCTTCCATTGTAAGCGGGTGCTCTCCGCCTTTCTGGAGGGCGCATATTGTCCCCTTCTCTGTTATTGAGGCAGTAAGCCTGACCTCTGAAACCTTTTCTTCTTCAGAGCTTGGGTCCACAAAGAATTTGTTCCCCAGCTTTAATACTGTGCATGGAAGGGGCAGCCTTGCCATGGGAAGCCTTTCATCTGTCTTTTTATGGTAGTCTATCTTTTCGCCGTCATATTTTGGGAACCTTGCATTCATAAGAGCTGCAAGAGCGGCAATCCCTGAAGCGTCTATTAAGTTTCCTGAATCGTTTATTGTGCATAAGTCAATATTGACCATCCATACCTTCTCATTTTCCTTTATGCACAGCTTTTTCAAATCAACTGCCTTTGCCTCCCTTATTCCCCTATCCACAACCCTTGCAACCTCAACTGCCTGTTCCCCAGGAGGGCCTGATTCAAAGTCCGGGTTTGAAAGCGGCAGGAGTTCTACATTGACTGCGATTGTCCCTTCTGCCGGCGTGTCCGGGTAAGGAGTTCCAATCTCCATTTTAACCCCGCAAAGCACTTCGGTTTCCCCGATTTTAACTTTTGCAGAGCCCTCTGCTGTCTCTATTATTCCTGTTTCAACTTCAATGCTTCTGTATTCCATGGGCTTTCTTCCGTCAAGCCTGACTTCCTCTGAAAGCGCCTTTTTTATCTGTTCCTTGAGATCTTCATCCATATCAATCGCCTTTTAGTTTTCCTCTGTTTTTGCTTCTTCAATCCCTTCCCCTAATTTCCTGAATTTTTCCCTTAGAGCATCCCTCTGGATTTTGTGAATCTGGGGGACTGCCTTTTTGAGGAGTGAAAGGGCGTCCATAAGCTGCTCCTTTTTTATCTCCCCGTCCATCTGCAAAAGTGAGATTTCCCAGTTTCTTGGAATTACGCACACTGGAATATCTGAAACCTCTCCCTCAAATGCCTCTTCCTCATAGTTGAGGTCCACAAGAACCCTGTCATCAACCTTTCCAACTGCAACTGCAACAGGCAGATCCCTCATTGCAAGCCCTGCATCTGCCAGGGCAATTGCTGCTGCGCAAATCCCTGCGCACCTTGAGCCGGCATCTGTCTGAGAGAGCTCAATGAAAACATCCACAACTGAATTGGGAAAATCGCTAAGGTCAAGAACAGGAAGGAGCGCCTTCTCTGTAACCATTGAGATTTCCTTTGACCTTCTTGAGCCTCCAGGCCTTACCCTTTCCCCCGCGCCTGAAAATGGCATCATGTTATACCTGCATCTGAGAATCCCCTTTTCAGGATCCTGCATGAATTTTGGGAAAAGGTTCCTTGGCCCGTATACAGCTGCATAGGCTTCAGTCTTGCCCATCTTGAAATATGCTGAGCCGTCTGCCCTGGGGATTACCCCTGCCTTTGCAGAAATCGGCCTTAATTCATCAAATTTTCTTCCGTCCAATCTTTTTTCGTAACTCAAATTGATCACCTTTCAAATCATTACCTAAAATTGCTCTTCTTCGCTGAAATGCTGCTCATGGGATTCTTGCCCTGAATTTCCATTTTCAGGATTCTTTTCAGAATTCCCCTCTGGGCTTCCCTCGCTTCCTCTTCTGAAGCTGTCTTGCCTGGTGCTTGCGAACCTGTGCTCATTTCCGCTTCCGTATTCCCTGTGCTCATGGTATGGCCTTCGCTCCTCTCTTCTTTCCTCTCTTCTTTCATAGCCTTCGCCATTGCCATAACTTTCTGACTCGCTTTCAGGGCTGGAAATCCTCTCGCTTTCAGGCCTTGGAGTGTAGTTCAATGCCTTCTCCATCCTTTCTGTAAGCCCTGAGATGTGGGCTTCATTCTCAATCTTCCTGATTGCATTGACTGCCTTTACTGCATCAGCGGGCGCTCCCTGAAGAAATACAAGCCCGTTCTGCCCTACGACAATATTGCAGTTTGTGGCTTCCTTTATTATTGAAACCATTGAGCCGTTTTTTCCGATAATCCTTGGAACCTTTGAAGGGCTTACTGCGATTACAATTCCTCCGATAAGCTTCCTGAGCCCGGGACCCTTCATAGTCATGTCCACAAGCTTCTGCGATGTGACATTTATCACTTTTGCGAGGAGGTAGTCCCCAATCTTGAAATACTTGGTCAGGTCAGCGCCCCTGCTTATGTACCTTGAGCTTGCATCCTTCATTGAGAGCATTGCTGAATAGGCTGAGTTTGTGTCAACTCTCCATCCGCTCATGCTGACATCAATGACTTTGCACACTATTGTATCGCCGATTTTCGGCATGTATTTTCCTGAAAGCGGAACAAGCTTGATTAAGCTCCCGCTCACGCTTATCATCCCGAGCCTTGCTGAGATTATGTTCTCGCCTTCCCTGAATGTTCCTGTGCCGGGAATGAAATCCATTCCTTCTGCAATTATGTCTCCGGGAACAACTATCTCCTTGTCTTCCAAAAGTATTTTGCCCATTTTCATATCAACTCCAAATTTTCTGTTTTCTTTTTAATGTAAACTTTTTAATGTAAAATTTTTTGCCTTTTTAATTTAAATTTTTGACATTAACTCTCTTTTTGCCATTCACTCCCTTTCCACTTTTGAGGTGAAATCCCCGTGCGCAATCTTGTTGAGCTCGTCAAAGAACTTCTCCTGAAGCCCTGCAGGCATCTTCAACTTTGCAGAGAGGCTTCCGTCAGGCATCCAGTCAGCCAAAACAATCTCGTGCCCTTTGACAACAGCATAAGCGCGGGCAGCGTGCTTTGCGGGAATCCTTAATTCAATTATCACTTTCTCAAACTTGATTGGAAGGATTGGCTGCAGCGATGCAACAATTGACTTTATCTGCTCGTCAGTTCCCTTGGCATAGTCAATCTTTACTTTCGCCTCTTCCATTGCCCGTTCAATCCTGTCTGCAGGATGGGGAAGCCCTGTTCTTGGGTCAACAGCATTCCTTGCAATAACGGAAATTATGCTTTTTCTCTTTATTTCCCTCTGATTTTCGCGGTATTCCTCTGTCACCTGGATTTCCCCCTCTCGGAGGATTTTCTCTGCGACTTTCAGTGCATCATCTGTTCCGAAAAGCTGCTTCATAAGGGCTTCTGAAGCGCGCTCGCCTTTCTTGGCGTCAGAAAAGACGTTTTCGCTGTGAAGAACCTCGTGTATGTCGGATATCTTCCCGTTTCGGAAATCTATTGCAAGGTCTGGCTCTATCACAACCTCAAAGTTCTCTCCGCCCTTCTTGATTCTTGCAACATTGAGATGAACCCTTTCCTTGTCAAAAACTATTGGTGCAGGCATTTTAACCTCTGTTAATTCTGTTTTTTACCTATCTTCAGCATTAAATCTGAAAAACAAATTCTCACTTGCTTATGCCGCTGTAGTATTTCTCAAGCTCTTTCTTGGAAACCTTCGTAATCTTTTTTTCCGGAAGCTCAACATAGGCAGCATCAATCCTGTCCATGCTGACATTCTTTTTTATGAACCTGTACATTGCCTTCATGGCAAGCTTTATTGCATCTTCCCTGCTCATGTTTTCCTTGTATTCCTTTTTCAGGATCTCCTCAACCTCTACTTCGCCCTCTCCTATTACAGCCGCCTTATACCTGAAGTATATCCCGGTAGGGTCTGTCTCATAAAGTTTTGGACCGTCAAAATCAGCTCCTGCAATAAGAAGCGAAACCCCGAAAGGCCTTAAGCCGCCGCTCTGGGTGCAAACCTGCTTTAGGTTGCAGATGTCCTTGACAACGCTTAAAACATCAATAGGGCTGTCATATGTAACCTTGTGCTGCTGCGCCTTGACCTGAGCCCTGTCAATTAAAACCCTGGCGTCAGAGATTATCCCTGCTGCTGTTGCAAGCAGATGGTCGTCAATTATCCATATCTTCTCAACAGAGTCCGCAATCACAAGGTCGTCTGTTATCCTCTTGTCTGTAAGGAGAAGCACACCGTTCTTGTATGTTATCCCGATTGCAGTTGAGCCCTGCTTGACTGTCTTCTTTGCATATTCAACCTGCAGGAGCCTTCCGTCCGGGCTGAACATTGTGATTGCCCTGTCATATCCCATTACCTGATGCTGCATTGACTGGATTTTTTCTTCAACCATTTTCCTAACCTCGCAATGATTTTTTATAAGCCTTATTTTCCTGAAATCCTAATTTGCCTGCAAATTTGCTGCCTGCAATTCTTCAATTCTCTCTTTTATTCTTCTCTTTGCTTTCCTTATTGAGCCTGATGTTGTTATGCTTTCAACAATCAGGTGCTCTTCAGCGGAATTATCAACCTTTATGTTTTTAATGGTGCATAAGGCGGCTCTCAGCATCTCATCGTAGCCGCGCTCAACTTTTATTATCCCGGTTCCTGAATCTGAATCAAATGTGTCATAAAGGGCTTTCGGGTTTGCCCGAGCGTAGGAAAGAGCCCCTGCAAGTGAGAAAAAGCTCTTCTCAAATTCCCTTGAAAAGTCAGAAAAGGGTATTCTCCTGCCGCTTTCGCTGATTATCTCAAAGGCCACATAGTGCGCTTTTTCCCTTAAAGACGGAGGCAGCGCCTTAATTTTCAGATGCTCCGGCTTTTTCTCCATCATAAGCACCTTCTATCTCCTTAATGATATGCGCGGACAAAGCGCAGGTTTCCTGCCTTTTCCCGCATGCACGCTTGTTCGAGAAATAATATTTTTGTGTTTTTTATCTCTCAGTTTTCTGGGATGGGCTGGTATTATTTAAATATTGCGGAAAAATCTGTTTTTGGCTTTAAAAGGCTTTTACACCTGAATTATATCCTTATTCTATTATTATTAAACACCGCAAATTATTTATTTAAGTACCCCGGATTTCATATTAAATGCTTTTAAATGCATCATTATCCCTTTAGGGAAGCGGGGTGTTTGATTTGGAAGAAGAAATGGATTCTAAAGACAAAGAAAAGAAAAAAGAGCCGGCAAAAAAGGCAGGGAAGCTGCCAAAGCTTGATTTCAAGCCCAACAAAAAGCTCAGGCCTACATTCATATCAAGAAAAAAGAGAAAGGTAAGATTCGCAAGGATAGCTGCAATAGTCCTGATTATAGCAGTCGCATTCCTGCTGATAAATTTCAGCAAGACAAAGGCATTCGTATCGGGAATATTTGAGAGAAGCCCTGTTATCGTGAAGGTAAACGGAGAACCAATTACAGAAAGCGAATTCAACACAGCATTCAACACCTTCTTTTTCATAAGAGGGCTTCCTGACTCATACAAGCTCATGGTGGACAGAAAGTTAGTGCTTGAGCAGCTGATAAATGAAGAGGCGCTCCTGCAGGAAGCAAGTAAGCAGGGGATAAAAATCCCTGAGAATAATGTTGACAGTGTCCTTAATGACGCAATATCAAAGAGCGCTCTCACAGAGGATACTCTGAAAATCATGCTCGCGGGAAGAAACCTCTCAATGAAAGAGCTGAGGGATTATTACAAGAGAAGCCTGACTATAATTGAACTTCTCAACAGGAGTGTTGAGCCCAAAGTCAATATAAGCGAAGCTGATGTCATAAAATTCTACAATGACAGCATGGACAAATACTCTGCAAAAGAGAATGAGATAAGATTAAGGCAGATTCTTGTTAATTCAAGCGCAGATGCAGATTCACTGCTTTCTGAACTAAAGTCAGGAGCTGATTTTGTCAGCCTCGCGCACACGCTCTCAATAGACTCTAACTCATCGCAGTACGGCGGAGACCTCGGATTTGTCACAAAAGAAACCCTTTCAAAAGAAATATCCTCAACTGCATTCTCTCTTAAGCAGGGCGAATACAGCGGGGCAATAAAGGGGGAAAATGGCTATTACATCCTCAAAAGAGAAAACAATGTGATAGCATTTGTGGAGCTCAATGGCACAATAAAAAGCGGGCTTGAAAATGTGATGAGAAACACCATTCTCAATGAATACCTCTCCACAATGAGGGGAAGGGCAAAGGTTGAATATTTCCTGTGGGCAGCTGAAAAGAAGGAAGAAACAGGGAATTTAACATCAGAAGATGTCACAGAGCCAGTAATAAAAGTGCAGTAAAAGAATCAAATTTATTTTTATTGATTTAATATTTATTTTTATTATTTCTTGATTTTAATATTTGCAGGTTATAATTATCCTTACTTTGACTATTGAAAAAAGAATGATGCGCCTATAATTTTGATAATTAAGAACCTTCAAAGAAAAGAAAAAAGAAAAAAAATCATTCAACTCATTTAAAGCTCAGCAATTGTCGCTATCTTAATCCTTGATTCTCCCGGCCTCACTTTTGAGTCCATTCCGACAAGGATTTTGACATTTGCCTTTTCTGCAAGCCTAACAAGCTCTGGCTCGATTGAGCCGTCAAAGACAATGCTCTCAATTCCTGAGTTGATATTGTTCAGGGTTCCATACAGTTCAGTCATCGGAACCTTTCCAAGGACATTCATCTTCTCGTCAAAGATGCATGCTCCTCTTGTCCCAACAAGCTCTTCGGCTGTCTGCTTGAATGTTGCGCTCTGCTCAGGTGAAAGCTTTGGCGACGGCTGCTCTTCCCTTCTTGGAGGCATCCTGATGTTATTGCTGGGCATCCTTCCTCTCATGTCCCGGCTGTCTCTGCTGTCCCGGCTATTGCCGTTCCTTCGCCTGTCAAAGTCCCTGCTATCTCTGCTGTCGCGGTTATCGCGGCTGTCTCTGCTGGTTCTTTCCTTTCTGTATTCCTCATAGGCGTTTTCGCCCTGGTGCTGCCTTTCAACCTGCTGCTGTTCCTCAGTTCCGTTTGTGTCAAGCTTCGCCTGCTCAACAGCAATCCTTCCCCTGAGCGCCTTAAGGATTTCCTTCTGGGTGATTTCCTCAACTTCCTTCCCATCGGGCGCCTTTGCTACAAAGTCAATCTCTGCAACTCCCATCATTCCCTTGATTATCAAATCTCCGCCCCTGTCTCCATCCACGAAGAGGGTTACGGTTTTCTGCTTGCTCAGGTCAATTGCTGTCTGGGGCATATTGGTGCCGTTCATTGCTATTGCATTCTTGATTCCATACTTCAGAAGGTTAAGCACATCTGCCCTTCCCTCAACAAGTATTATCTCATCTGACTCATCAATAGCAGGGCCTGCAGGAAGCCTGTCCTTTCCGTATTCCTGGACTTCCATAACTCTTACAGAATGAGTAACTTCCTCAGAAAGCTCCTGCGAGTCAGGCATTGAGGTTTCCATCCAGTTGTGGAGAAGCTCTTTTGCCCTTTCAACAATGAACTTCCTCTTGCTGATTCTTACATCCTCAATCTTATTGACTGTTATCTTGGCATCGCAGGGCCCTATTCTTTGGATTACCTCAAGTGATGCAGCAACAATCGCTGTCTCTGCCTTGTCAAGAGATGAAGGAATCTGCACGCTCCCGTATGTCTTTCCGCCTTTGGTGTCATATGCAACTTCTATTCTTCCAATTCTTCCTGAGCGCTGAAGCTCCCTCAATTCAAGGTCAGCTCCAAGAAGCCCTTCTGTCTGCCCGAAAACCGCTCCGATAACATCAGGCCTGTCAACAACTCCCTCTATTGAGATTGTTGCGTGAATGATGTATTTTGCTGATACTGGGCTGATTTTTCCCATTTTAATCAATCCTCCTAAATTCTTATTCTCTTTTGTTGTGTTGAAAAAAAATGATTTTCAACTTTTTTGCTGCCTGCTTTTCTTTCAGAAGGAGTGTTCTTACCCAAAAAGAGCCTATTTGCCTTATCTCATGCTCTGCCTGTTCATGAAAATAATAAAAATTACAGCGAGCATTCATTCCCGCTTCTTCAAAAGCGGATTTACCTTGTCTTTTTGGAAATAAGATGCAAGCATGATTTACTCCTTTCTACATTTCTTATCTTTTTTGTTTGAAAAAATTTTCAAATTCTTAATTTTTAGTGTATTCCCCCCTTAATCCAAATCATTAAGGCATTGATACATTAAACTTAACCAATCTGCAAAAATCTTAATTCAGAAGAACAACCGCCTGTCAATTATTTTTTTCCTGTTGGAATTATCAACAATCAACAGCTAATTATATTCTATTTATTCAATAAAACATGAATTGATGAATGAAAAGCGATTGCTCTTTTTTCCGCTGCTTTGGCTTTTGAATTAAAAATTTTGTAGCCCGTTTTACTAACTCCCATACTCATTGCCTGGATTTTCATCGTAAGCTCCTATGAGTACTCTCGTAACGGGCAGGAAATGGATATTAATGAGTCATATTTAAATCTTTGGTTGGAATATTTACATCTAAAAGCCAACAGAATATTAAAAGGTATATTAGAATACAAATGATTGATGATGTGCCTTTTGCAGCAATAAAAGATGGATATGCCATGGATAAAACTCAATGAACAGGAAAGAAAAATATCAAAAAGAATTATGCTCTTAGGAATTCAGGCAGGATGTTTGATACAAACGGGAAAGCATAAGGCGCTGCAAACACAAGAGCTGCTGCAACAAAAGAATGAATCCATCTCTGCGCGCCGTAAACATTTCCAGACATTCCCATATTGCTCAGGATTAAAGAGACAATCCCAACCTTCAAGCCTGCAATGATTGAAACAACCAATCCAAAGCCCAATGCGGTATTAACAAAGGGAATCCCTGAAAAAAATGGAACAGCCCCGATTACAAACCCTGAATTCATTGATGCGAAAGCAAATATTATTGAAAAAATCATTGCCTGCAAGCCGTATTTGAACTTGTAGGACATTATCCCCATTCCCATTGTCATAAAAATTGTCTCATAAAGCCCTATTGCAAGCCCGAAAAGAATCGGGGGCATAAGCAGAAACTCAGCCAATCGTATCACCCTCTTTTGTTTTGTATATTATATTATATATTT
>JAPLZQ010000098.1 GCA_026394965.1 Candidatus Woesearchaeota archaeon | reverse complement strand
TGTATTTTGCGCATTCCTGAGATTATACAATCTTGAATTAAGAACAGTGCATCATGACGAGGCAGTTTATGCCTCATTTGTGCAGGGAATACTGAGAAACGGAAACTACCAGTATGACGCAGAATACCACGGTCCTGTGCTTTTCTTCCTGGACGCTCTTGCATTCCGGATTTTTGGGGAAAGGGTTTTGTCATTAAGGATATTTCCTGCAATATTCGGGATAATCATCCTTTTCCTGCTGATTCCTTTAAGGAAATACATCGGAGACAAATCAGTCCTTGCGCTTGCATTCTTCATAGCAATATCGCCGATGTATGAATACTTTGCAAGATTCGGGTTCCACGAGACGCTTTACCTTTTTTTCATGCTTCTTCTGATAATATCCATTTTCAGATACACTGAAACCCAGAGGAAGATATTCTTTTACCTGTGTGCATTCACTTCAGCAATGCTTTTCTCAATAAAGGAAGTGAGCTACTTCATTGTCCCGGTTATATTTTCATTCTTCCCGTTAAGAAGCCTTTTCAGCCATATCCGCACGGAATTTTCCGAGAAAAAGAATTTATTCAAAGCAATTGCTGTCGGGGTTAAGAATTTCATTTCTGAAAGCATTGTATGGGTGAAAAAGCACGCAAAGGAAATTATAATATCAGTTGTAATTTTCCTTTTCATTTTCATAATGCTATACAGCTGTTTTTTCAGGTATCCTGAAAACCTGAAAAAGGCATTCACCCAGCCGATAATCCATTCGCTCACAAAGGCAGTTGAGCGCTCAGGGCACAACAAGCCGTTCACATACTATCTTTCGCTTGCAGCAAAGCTTGACATCTTTGTAGTATTCTTTGCAATAATCGGGCTATTCATAAACAGGAAAAACACATTTTCAAAGTTCTTAATCTACATTTCCTCTCTGACAATACTTGTAATGTCAATAACGCCATACAAGACGCCTTGGAATGGAATGTTCGTGCTTTTTTTCCTTATGCTTATCTCAGTCCTTCCAATTGAGAAAATTTTTGAATTATTTAAGGGAAGAAGATTTGCAGCAGCAGCACTAATTTCAATAATTGCGTTCTCAACCTTCGCAACAATGATAAGGATAAATTTTGTGGACCACAGTATAGATGCGAGAAATCCCCTTGCCTATGCACATGCCGGAAAAGGAATGGAAGAAGCAATGGCAGAAATAATTAAGAATTATCCAACAAACACTTCAATGATAATCTCTGCAACTGAAGTCAGCTACTGGCCAATTCCCTGGTATCTGCGGGATTACACCAATACAGGATATTATGGGGAACTCCCTGAAAACGTTGATTATGAGATTGTCATTGTCTCAATGGGGCAGAATGAGACATTCCTTTCAAGGGCAAAATACAATTATTCTCAAAGCGAATTTGAAACCCATCCCGGAACAAGATTTGCAGTCTTTTCAAGAAAATACTGAAAAAGACGGAAAAACAGATTATCTTTATAGAAAAATTTAAAAACAGCAAAAAATAGTTTATAATGAAGCGGTGGAGTGCTGAAACAGTGCTCAGATAGGTTCATTTTTAACATTCAATCCAATAAAAGAGTGTGGTGGTCTGATGAATAGTAAGATATTAGTTCTGTTCTTTGCAATACTAGCTGTCCTTCTGGTTTCCAGCGCAGTAAGCGCCATAGAATACCCATCTGGAACGTGTGGAGTATTACCGCCAACAGGTTTTACCATAGATACAGGAAGAAGTGATGCAGGCTCATGGACTTATTATGCGCTTGCAGGAAAAAACAGGTGCGCTGACTGCGCAGAACTCATTTCGGCAACAATTGCAGGAGGAGGATACTACTATTTCTGCAGATTCACAAGTACATGTTATTCAAAATCATGCTTTTCAGGCTCTGTGGCAGGCAAATGTTCAAACAGCGGTTGTGTATTATGCAGCGGACCAACTAACATTACCAGATTTGAAAGATTAACCTGTTCTGATTACCGCGGAACTACTTATAGTGATTCATGCACAGACTCTTCAAGCACAAAGGAATATTTTTGCAAAGACAGCTATTGCCAAATCAAATCATTATCCTGCACAGGAGGCTCTGACCCCAATCTTCTGTGCACTACCTGCAATATGCACTGCGATTCAACTGCCGGCACATGCGTGTGCAATACAGGATACACATTTTCAACATTGGGAAAGCAATATGGCTGCGTTGCCTCCTCAACAACTACCAGGAGCACAAGTTCCTCTTCTACTGCAAGCACTACTTCTGTTTCTTATGCTTCTTGTTCTGAAAACGATAACGGAATCGCAAGATTTGTTTCAGGAAACTGCATAGATTTCACTACAACAATCTATGATACCTGCTTAGGATTATCTGTTAATGAACAATACTGCGATTCTACAACAAAAACATGCAAAAACATTATTTTAAGCTGCTCTCAAATCGAAGCAGGTTATATTGGCGCAGGAACCATAATTCAGAATATGCATTGTTCACAAGGCGAATGCGTCTGCAATTCAGGTTATGCAGATAAGGATGCCAATAACCTTAATGGATGCGAAGCATTAGTAACTACAACTTCAACTACATCTGTTCTTTCTACTACTACGATCCTTACTACTACAACTTCTGTTACTCCAGTTTATACTTGCACTGCCGATGTTGGAACATGCAAGCCATCATGTAATGCGGTTATAGGAGAAATTTATGTTCCTGACAAGACATGCTCATCTGGAATATGCTGCAAAACTGCAACATGCACTTCAACTAATTGCGCAACTTGCATTGGAACTGGCTCAAGCGGATGCGGATGGTGCCTTGATTCAGGAAAGGGATGCATGGCAGGAAGCGCAACTACCCCAACATCTGGCTCATGTAATGCAGGAAAATGGATTTCAGCAAGCAGCAACTGTCCGTGCACTTCTACAAAAGCCAGTTCTACCTGTAATGCGGTCTGCGATTGCAGCTTTGGATGCACGTGCCCTTCAGGATGTAATAAAGTTGGTTTAATTGCAAATGGAGAAACTTGCGGAGGGACTGTTTCTACTAGTACTGTTGCTTCTACGTCTACTGTTCCTACTACCACTTCTGTTTTGAGTACAACTACCATTCCTACCACAACTTCTATTGTTCCTACTACAACTTTAATATCAAGCACGTCTGTTTCCAGCACTACTTCAGGAACATCAACTGTATCTGCTTCAACTACAACTGCTGCTCCAACTCCCACTCCTTCCCCAACTGCAACCCCGCCCCCAACATGCAATTTTGAGAGATATGACTGGGCATATTCCACCAAGGGATGCTGCGCGAGGGCAGAGCAGTGCTATGTGGGAGGAAATTCAGAATCCAGCAATGATAATCCAGATGCGTATTTTGGAGCAAACAAGCCAAAGTGCATTAAAGACGGGCAGTTTATACTTGACAGATACTGCAGCAATGGAGTTTGGGTTTCAAGGACAGCGATTATTGCGGGGGAACTATTGAAGTTTGTGGATTCAAATGCAATTGGGAGGGAAAACTACACTCTCATTTGCGACAATTACACAAAAGTATTCAACAATTACGAATACGTTCCTGTAATGAGCTACCTTTCAAGCTGCCAATACAAGAATACATCATATTCAATCCCGTGCCTGAACAGCGTATGCGTATTAAGGTATGGAACATCAGACGGCTATAAAGTAATTGCAGGAACAGCACTCAACTGGAAGGTTGAGGAAATCCTGCCATATCCATTCACGAAATCAATTGACAGGCAGCCCAACTACTGCGACTCTGTCAAGGACTCAACTAATTATGCTGCATGCAGCTCCAAAAAAGATGTGTGGTACAACTCAAAAATCCAGGCGGTTTTCTTTGCAAACGAGAGCTTCTCGCTTGAATCAACTGCAATTGAATCAATAATCAATTTCATAAAAAATCCATTCTCAACAATAGTCCGGCTCATAAAAGGGGAAAATCCCGAATATAAGAATATTGAAAACACAAAGCTTGACACATTATACCTTGCAAAGCTGAATGCGAGGGAGATAAGCGGCTTTATTGAAAAAGGCGCTTCAGACCAGTACCTCTCAATAGTTTTCAAGAACTTCAATACAGACCTCTGTGCAGAGGTAAACAGGATAAAGCCGGGCTCATGCCTAAGAAAGGACGGATGCAGCTACTTCATTACAGCACAGAAATTTGGGAACGATGAAAACAAAATTTTCAATGCCTGGCCCGAACTAACGGCAAGGCTGAGAATAAAAGAGGTCCCTTCAAAATCAACTGCGCTAGACCACTGCAATGACTGCACTCTTAATTTTGACGAGGAGAATGTTGACTGCGGAGGAAGCCTGTGCGCGCCATGCCCCTGCATAGACAACGACCAGGACGGATACAATATAACCGGCGGAAGATGCGGGGAAATTGACTGCAATGATGCAAACCCGAACATCCACCCTAATGCAATTGACAATTGCAGGAATGGGATTGACGAGAACTGCGACGGTTCAGACTTATGCCCTGTTTCATGCGTTGACGGAATCCAGAACAATGGGGAAACCGGGCTTGACTGCGGAGGGCCCTGCCCGCCATGCGAGCCAGAAACTCACAAGGGATGCCAGGGAGGAAAATGCGT
>JAPLZQ010000097.1 GCA_026394965.1 Candidatus Woesearchaeota archaeon | reverse complement strand
ACTGTTGTTCTTTATAACAATATGAGAACAATAAGCTGCACCCAGACAGTAGACACGGCAAACCAGAATTCGTATGAGAAGCAGGTGAGCATAAACCTCGCGTATGATTACATGGACCTGAAGAGTTTTCCCATTCTTGTGAGGAAAAGCGGCTGAAGAAATTTTTATTTTGATTTATTTTTCTAATTTTTATTTGTTTGATTTTTCCCATTCAGAGAATGCTGCGCTTATCTCCTCCTCTGAATACCCGGACTTGTATAAAGAGTTCTTTATTTTTTCAGGAGAATCCTTCTGCATTGCAATGTCTATTATTGATGCAATCTCTTTTACCTTTGCTGCAGAAAGCGGGGCTTTTGAAGCGCGCTGAGGAATCTGCTGCTTTTCAGGATATTTATCTATATAATTTGCGCGCATGGGCTCTTCAGGATTTTTCATTTCAGCAGGTTCAGTGCCTTCATAACTTCTTTCAGATGGCTTACTCATCCTGCTCGCATATGATTTTTCTTCTATGGCGGAAATTTTTGGGGCTCCTGCTTCAATCTGCCCAGAGAATTTTGCCTTTTTCAGGATATTGATTGGAACCTTGGATGACTCTTCCATGCTTGAAAGAAGCTCTGCTGACTTCTCATTCATTGATTTGATAAGCTTCTTTATCTTTTCATCCCGTTCATATATTGCATTCTGCGCTGTCTTAAGCCCTTCCTCAAGTTCACCAATCCTGGTTCTTAGAAAAACCTCCTGCTCTGTCGCTTTTCTTGAGATTATCTCCTTCTGCGCCTCAAACCTCATCTTAAGTTCGTCTATAATGCGCTTTCCCTCGTCTTGCTGTGCAAAAACAAGTTTTCTTAATCTTTCCGCTTCAGAAGAAAGCATTTCATTCTCCTTTCTTGCAGAAGAAAGCTTTTGTGAATTTTCCCTGGAGATTAAATCAGATGCTTTTGCAAGCTCCACTATGGAGCGGTTGTTTGAAAGCATTTCTAAAAGTAGCTTTTCTTTTTCTTTAAGAGATTCCCTTGCTGAAATAAGGTCTGAATTTAGCTGCTCATCTGTCTTGTTCTTGTGCGATATGTAGAAGCGCAGCTCTGCTATTTCCTTGTCTTTCTCGGAAATGGACTTCTTCAACTCGCTTATGTCTTTCTTAAGATTGTCTTCTGCAAAAATCTTCAGCCCTGCGCCTTTCTCAAACTCTTTTATCACATTGTCTGAATAAATGAGTTTCTGCTCAATTTCCTTTGCGCGCATTATGGAATTTTCCTTTTCTTCCCTTTCCTTGAGAATTCTCCTTTTCAGCTCATTTATTTCATCTTCCCTCTCAGAAATAATCTTTTTTAATGAATAAATGCTTTCTGCGCCCTCTTTTTTTGTTATGGTTTTTCCAAGGACTGAATTGTCTGTCTCAAGCTGCTTAACTCTTGAATTAAGCTCAATGTTTTCAATGCGCATCCGCTTTATTATCCTGTCTGCCTCTGAAATTTTGTTCTTGTATTCCAGAAGCTTGACCTCGGATTCTGCGCGTTCCTCTGAAAGGTTTGATATGCTTTCGCGGAATTCCAAGATTGTCTTGTCCTTTTCAGAAAGCTCATGCTTCATCCTTTGGTTTTCAGAAACAGTTATGTCCAGAAGCGAAAGCCTTTCCCTCATAGAATAATTTTCCTTTTCAGCCCGCTCATTAATTTCTCTAATGTGCTCAATCCCGTTCTTGCACATGTTTATTATTTCATAAGAATCAGGAATCCTTAATTCCTGCTCTCTTTTTGCAGAAACATTTTCTGCTTCTGAAATGCCAGAATGTTTTAATTCCAAAAGCCCGCTACTTGGTTTTTCAGAAAGCATACTGCCTTCAGAAGTTCTCTTTTCCGCTCTCTTTTTCCCGGGCATTTTGTTTATTTCCCTTTCAAATTATTTCCTGCTTTTTTCCATTCCTGCTATGGCAAAGCTGCTCAGAAGCGCCTCAAGCTGGACGAACTCGTCAGCGCCCTCAACCATCCTGAATTCAATCTCTGCGCATTTTTCCACAAGAGCCATCTTTTCCCTGGGCTCAATATCAAGCTTCATTGCCTCGCCCTGAATCTGCTTTATCAGGTCAAGCCCCGAAAGCCCGTAATCCACCATAACA
>JAPLZQ010000096.1 GCA_026394965.1 Candidatus Woesearchaeota archaeon | reverse complement strand
AATCACCCCTCCCAGGGCAGGAAGGAGAGGGTGCAAAGGAAGGCAAGAAGGAAGAGAAATCCAAGTAAGGAGCACTTTGCAAAATGCCTAAGAAAAAGAAGAGTGAGATTTTGGAATTAACAGGTGAAGCTAAGCAGCTGGAATCCCCTGAAAGCGCTAAAAAGCCAAGGAAAAAAGCGCCTGCAAAGGAATTAAAGGAGCATAAGAAGCTCCATTCTGAAGAGCATAAGGAAAAGCAGAAGCATCCTTCTTCTGAATCTCTCCCTGAAAAAATCCAGCCCGAGATAAACATAGGATTAGTCGGGCATGTGGACCACGGAAAGACAACCCTCACAGAAAGGCTCACTGGAAAATGGACAGACACTCATTCTGAAGAGATAAGATTGGGAATCACAATAAGGCTTGGCTATGCTGACATGACTATCAGGAAATGCCCTGACTGCGATGAGCCGGACTGCTATACCACAAAGGAGGAATGCCCAAAGTGCGGCGCAAAGACAGAATTCCTTAGGAAGGTAAGCTTCATTGATGCGCCTGGGCACGAGAGCCTTATGGCAACAATGCTTTCAGGAGCTACAATAATAGATGCTGCCCTTCTTTTGGTTGCTGCAAATGAGCAGTGCCCACAGCCGCAGACAAAAGAGCATCTTATGGCGCTTCAGATAATCGGACTGAAGAATATCATAATAATCCAGAACAAGATTGACCTTGTTTCAAAGGAAGATGCAATGAATAATTACCAGCAGATAAAGGATTTCATAAAAGGAACTGCTTATGAAAATGTCCCGATAATCCCTGTTTCTGCCCAGCAGAACATAAACATTGACATGATAATTGAGGCAATCCAAAAATATTTCCCGACTCCAAAGAGGGAGGAATCAAAGGAGCCAATTATGCTTGTTGCCCGCTCATTTGACATAAACAAGCCCGGCTCTGACCCGCTTAAGGTAAAGGGCGGAGTGCTTGGCGGAACATTAAAGCAGGGCAAGCTTCGGGTTGGAGACGAAATTGAGATAAGCCCAGGAAGAAGAGTTGAAAAAGAGGGGAAGGTGTTCTGGGTTTCCTTAAAGTCAAAAATCGTAAGCCTTGTAACCGGCGGAGTTGAGGTTAAAGAGCTCATGCCAGGAGGCTCAATAGGAGTGATGGTTTCGCTTGACCCTGCTGTTGTGAAGGCAGACGGATTATCAGGCTCAATTGTAGGCTTGCCTGGAAAGCTTCCTAAAGTGTGGTATAATCTTAAGCTTAAAACAACCCTGCTTGAAAGGGTGGTTGGGGCAAAGGATGTTCTTGTTGTAGAGCCGATAAAGATGGATGAAGTCATAATGCTTAATGTCAATTCAGCTGCAACAGTTGGAAAAGTGACAAAGCTCGGAAAGGATTTGATTGAGTGCGCACTAAAGCTTCCTGTCTGCGCAGACCACGAAGCCAGAGTAACAATATCAAGAAGGATAGGAGACAGATACCGTCTGATTGGCTACGGGCTCATCAAAGAATAAAGTTCTGGTTTTATTAATTGCATTCTAAAGACAAATTCTGGGCAACTTTAATTGCAATATTATGACATTTAAGATATGTTATCCGAAATGCCGACGAAAACGCAAAGCTTTTAAATAATTAAATCTTATTTAACTTATGGCTAAAGAAAAATCAAAAAATCTTGCGATTTTTATCGCGGTCGCCGTGGTTTTAGTTTTGGCTACAGGATTTTTAACATATTCATATACATTAAATCAATCCTCGTCATCACAGGAAAACACACTTAATTTTTTTAAGGAATATTCTATTGCCCTAAATAATATCCATGTCGCTTCTGGTCTCGATGTCGAAGCAAATCTGAATTTGGATGCAGGAAACTCTTACACTGAAACAGAGGAATATTATTATGAATTTGCAATTCCCTACTATGATACTGGAAAAGAGCAGGTTTTAGATGCTAAAGAATTATTGAACAAAGCTAAATCAAAATTACAAAACCTGCAATCTAATGCACCAAATTCATTTTTTCAAAGCGATGTCGAAGATAGAATAGAGCAAGTAGATGCTTTAATTTCTGTAAGTAATGATTTATATTCTCTACTTGATTACCAGAAGCAACAACTTTACGAAGTTAATTATGGTTCTGAATCAAAGGCAACAGAATATAATAATAAGTATAATGCACTTGTCCCTGAATTTAATAATAGACTAAAAAAATTAAGCGAAATACAAAATAGGATTGATTTAAATTGGGACCAAGATTGGTACCCAACCTTCCAAGAAGAAGCGACCACTTGATTTTTCTTTTCGTCGGCACTCTGCGGATTTTCTATGAAAATCCTTGCCCCATTGCATTCTCAAAATCCTTCGGATTTTTCGGGTCGGCTAACAATAATTTAACGGTTCGCAGGGTCGGCTTCGCCTAAATCGCCAAGCGTTTTCCCCGGTTCTCCAAAATAAAATTTTATTAATTGCATTCTAAAGACAAATTCTGGGCAACTTTAATTGTAATATTATTACGTTTAAGATATGTTAGTTTCAATTTTTGCAATCGCCTAATTTTAGAAAGAAAGAGGGACTTAAGAACGGCAGTGTGCTTCATTTAGGAATTGATGCAAATCCTTTTTCCAAACAAAATGAACTCTGTCTTGCGGAATTGGTGCCCATATAACTATTTCAGGCAAAGTAAAATTACCTTTGTAATCAGCCAGTGGAACTCTCGAGTCCCAATATCTTTTGTTTCCTTCTGCCAGTATCGTTTGTTTTCTTTTCGCATCAGATTCAGCAGTAAAATCTTTGGCAAGATGCCTTATATGCAAATAGTCAACAACGAAGGGATTATCCTCTGGTTTTAAATCAATCTGCAGTAATACAAGGTCTCTTTTTCCTTCTTCATCAAAACGTCCTGCACAACAACTCATAAGATAATCAAAAATATTAGTGCTATCTTGATATTGAATCCAAGATTGCGGTTTCTCTTCAGGCAAACCAAAAACTGCTGGTTTTGTTGCCTCAGATGGAACTAATGCAGAATCTTGTCCTTGTGCTATTAATCGTCTAGATGGCCATAATCCCCGGATATTTTTCCCCTCAATATATTTTCCTGTCCTTGGATCTTCATAAAGATAATCAGGGTCTCCTTCATTCACCCCTTTCCATCCCGTTCTATTTGTAAAGTGATACATCACCATACAATCCAGATTTTTTTCAGTCATGCATTTCACCTATTTCCCTGGTTTCGGCTTATATCCTGAAATCATTAGAAAGCCATTGCCCGCTAGGGATAATGCTTGTTCATCATCCATTCCCATTGTTTTGCCGCTCATAATCTTCCATAAGCCTAATGTTTTTCCTAATGCCATCAATCTTAATGTCTCTTCATGCTCCATTCCAAGCTCGGGTGCCAGTGTCATATAGCTTGGGCCATCAGCAAATACTCCTGACTGCGAGTAATCATCAAGAATTCTCGTCAAATCAGATCTGTATTTTTCCGCTTCAGTTTTGTTTACAACAACATCAACAAAAATCATATCAACGTTGTCATAATTATCTCCTGATGGAGCTTTACTGGTGGGCTTATAACCGAATACTTCAGTGGTTTCAACATTTCCAACTTTTGTTTGCTTAACCAGAGCTCCTTTTCTGTAAACTGTTGTTGAGCCTTGAATGATATCGTCTAATTTTTGTGTGTCCATATGATAAAGAATACACATCATTCTTATAAATCTTTTGTTTTTTTGCTACTATTAAGTTACTATTAAATCAAAAGACTTAAATATTGATTCTCACTTTCTGTTTTTGAGGCGAATAAAATGGATGAAACTTTCATTAAAAAAATAGGAAAAATCAGTCTTTATGTTGTTCAAGGGGATATAACTCAGATTCCAACAGATGCAATTATGACTGCAATTAATTCTAAGGGAGCGTGGTATGGCGGGGTTGATCGTGCAATTCAAAGAGTTGCAGGAAACCAATATCATTCACGGGCATCAGAAGCTATGCCTCTCAGTGATTTACAAACAGTAATTGCAAAAGGTGACGCATCAAAACATGGCGGAAAATTCAACGATGTTGTTTTTGTTGTTGATGATTTAGAGTCATCTTTAGATAAAGTTGTTTATGCTGGATTGGAAGCAGCGCACAAAGAAGGATATGGCCAATTACTTATCCCTGCAATGAGAACTGGTAAAGTAACAGAAATAATTGAAGAACTTCCCTCTGCAATGAAAATTGTTGCAAAGGAAAAAATAATTGGAAAAACTCCTGAAGAAACAATTGCCAGATTAAGTCAAGGCATAGAAAGATTCATGCATGATTATGAAAATCAAACAAAACTGGAAAACTTAACAATAGTGCTTTATAAAGATTTAAACAGCAGGTAAATTGATAATCGGATTATAAGAAAAGCTTCACTTAACTGATTATTTTGAGATTATGTATTATGCAACCATCACAAAAACTGGAGGATATAACTTCAAAAGAATATTTAGACAAGACTCTAGAAAATGCTAAGTCTTGGTGTTTAAATAATCTTCCAAAACACCTCCAGGGTTTTCAGAATGGGCTTGATTATGATATTTTTCATTATGTAATTGATAATGAAATGATTGGTTCCGATATGTGTTTAGATAATAAAGAAGAAGGATTAATAAGAGTTTCAACGAGAAAATTACAATGGTATATTGAAAGAGAAAAATATTTTGGACAGTATGGTCATAAAGAACCAGAAACAGATTCTGAATCAATGTTTATACATGAAATAACAGAATTCTTAGTTCACAAAATTCCTGAAGTTTTTTCACATTATTTTTCAAAAATGGAATTTCCTCATTCTGTTGCAAGAAAAATTGAGAATATAAATCGTAGAGAACGTGGTTTAAAAGAGTGGTACATGGGTTAATAGCGAGCCCGCCAATTGCAACTAACAGGAATTTAACGGTTCCAGAAACTTGCAGTTTCTTCCACCCAAATTATTTCAAATCAGCATTAAATTAAAAGAGAATACTTATAAAATAAAACATAAAAAAATTCTGTTATAAAATTCTATTTTCTTTTAAGCTCCATTCTGTATTGGTCCTTAAATCTGCTCAATTCGGGAAAGGCGTAAGATTTCACAATTTCATATTTCTCTTTTGTCTTTTCAGTTATTGCCTGAGAAAGGAATTCCTCAAGGGAATCTGGAAAAAGAATATTTCCTGAATCAAAGCCCAGGAATTCATAGGATATCCTTGCCCGGTCTGGATTGAATTCGCTTAGCATGTATTCAACAGTCATTATCGGGTTTGGCTTTGTTCCGCATGTTGAGATGTCCATCTGGACGTATCTCTGCCCTTCCTCTGGCGTTATGTGGAAATTAATGTGGCTCTCGCTCAGGATTGATGCACTGCTGAGCCCGTGGGGTTCAAAATAGTGCACAAATGTCTTGCATTCTGTTGCATTTGCAAGGAGAATGCATTCAGAAATTATCTTTTCAATGTCATCCTGGTGAAGATTTGAACAGCCCTTCAATCTGAAATGAAGAGTTCTATCGTAAGAATAAGATATCTCGCTCATTTTAATCGTTTTTCAAGCCCTCAAGCTCTCAATCCTCCGTATCACTTTTTTATTTTATATTGTATTTTAATATTGAGGTCTGGGGTAATTTTATTCAATCTGAAAAAAATCCAGAACTCTTTTTACCAAGGAATGGTGCTTTCCTTTTAAAACATTTGTTTTCATTCATTAATAAATACGCATTTTGCAATAAAGAATTCGTTTAATTTAATTATCTAAACAATAATTAATTTATCAAAACAGGTAATATCCGATTACAGGAATAATTAATGCACCCATTGCATGCGCTCTCCTTATCCCAAGAAGATTCGGAATCAGCCCTATTGAAGATGCAGCGAATAATAGTATTATCCCGGCAAATCCCGAGAGGATAAAGGACATGATGAGCATGAATGCAATCATTGCAGCGCATAGTTTCTTATAATTTATCCTTGGAATAATCAGTGCGAATTTTCTTGAGATAATAATTGTTGAAAATAGGGCTATTGCAGCTGACACCAGTGCACAGATGGAAAGCGCAATGACAAGTCCGTAATTAAGATTTGCAATTCTTCCAAGAACTGCTATTGCCCCGTTCCTTGCTTTCCCTATTGCAAGCAGGAAAACTATGCTTATCATTATGTTCACAGAGCTTATCCCCCCTGTTATGGCAAGGTAGTTCTCATCATTTTCCTCAACCAGTTCAGAGCCGATTGCAGCTGCCTGGCTTGGCCCAAGCGCGGGAAACAGGCAAACAAAGCTCCCTGAGAAAACAGCAGCAGCAATGCACATTAAAAAGTTCCTGCCTTCAAAAATGCCCTCCTCTTCCTGAAACGGGATTTCTGAATCTGATAATGCGCTTGCAATGAGCATTCCAACCCCAAAAAGCCCGGACAGCATGGGAAAAAGCGGCTGGCTGATGTCTGAGTTAAGCGCAATCAGCCCAAGAATCCCTGAAAAGATGAATACAATCCCCGCCCATATCCTTGCCCGCAAGCCCTTTTCCCGCAGAATCATTATTGCGGAAACAGCAATAAGTATGAATGGGACTGAACTTTTGAAATAATTGAATATTCCTTGAATTAAAAAGAATACAAACGGGATTATGAGAATGCACATAAAGAGGGAGAAAAAGCAGGCGAAAGCCATAATCTTAACTGCCAAAAGCCCCTTTCCCATAAGAAGCATCCTGTGCCCAGGAAGGGCTCCAAAAATATTTTCAGGGCTTGGAGCACCAAGAAAGACAGAAGGGATGAATGCGATAAACAGCTGGCTTATTGCAAGTGAAACAATGATGATGCAAAAGGATGTTCCTGAAACTACTCCTGAGAAAAATGGGTATAGTCCAAGAAGGATTATTGAGAGGAGATTTGTATGAAGCCCGGGAACAAGCCCTGTGAAAGTTCCGCATAGAATACCGAAGATAATGGCGAGTAATATCTGAATAAACATGAACTGTTGGATGTTTTTCACATTTTTATGCTTTTGGCGCCATATTTCGCATTCATTCCGGCTCATCCGAAAATTAATTTAAATTAATATTCTTACGAATAAGTAGTTACATAACGCAATATTTAAATATTTGAATGAGTAAATTGCAATTAATCAACATAATAATATTACAATAATACAGATTTGTGGTGAAAAAAATGACTCAACCTATAAATGATGAATATATTCATCAGAGATATGGCAGAGACTTGCCGCAGGAGAATGTTGATAGTTTGAAAAGAGCAATGGCAAAATATGGCGACAACAGATGGTGGGAATCAGAAGACCCCGTGACTATTGCAAAATATCAGGTTTTTGAAAGAATATTGATGAGCGATTTTTCAATATTCTCTGAAGGGCTTGAAAAGCTTCTGGAAAGGCCAGTATACACTCATGAGCTTGGCCGGAATAATATTAAATGCGTTCAAGCAGAAGCTTCTGAAGCTATTGCACGCCTTGACAGCAAAGCCCCTCCGCTTGATAAGGGTATTGCAGAAGAAAGAGAACTAAAAGGAATTCAGGCATTGTTTGACTATGCAAAGAAGAGCGGAAAAGCCATCATTAGCACCATTCCTCAGGATAAATATGAAAGAACACCAGTTTTTAAGATTGAAGAACCAAATTTTAAAGTTGAAAACGATGGCAATTAAGCAAAAGAATATGCAGATTTAAGGTTGAAAAATGACACTTGAAGATAAGTTGACTGAACAACTTGAAGATGCAAGAAAGCATGCAGAAAAAGGAGAAGTTTGTTATATGAATTTTTTCCTAACCTCAGCAAAAGACCATGCTGCCGGGATTGGAAAGGATATAAGTGCAAAAGTTGCTGAATTGGAAACCATAGGATATACAAACGGAATACCAGTAGAACTTGCCTATGCAAGAGAGTATGCAGAAGAAAGAGATGTTCATGGTATGAATTTTTCTCTAATCCTTGTAAACGACTATGCTGCTAAGATTGGAAAAGACATGACTGCAGAGGTTGCAGAGATAAGAGCCATTATAGAACAATAGATTTAAGGTTTAAAAAATGACGCTTGAAGACAAAGTAACTGAAAACCTTGCATACGCAGAAACGTGTGCAGATGACGGGAATTTTCAGGCGACAGAGAATTTTATATACATCGCAGAGCACTATGCAGCCAAAAATGGAACAAGCATAAGCGCACGAGTTTCTGAATTGAAAAATCTTGTTTACACAAAAGCCCTTGAATCTGCAGAGCGTTATTCTGAAGCAGGAAACATTCCTGCAGCGAATTATTTTCTGCGCCAGATAGAAAAATATGCTTATGATATTAAAGATAAATAAAAAAACAATAAGGTAAGGTGGAACCATGTACAAAGATGAAAATTTCCGGGAAATAGGCAAAGTCAGCAAAGGAGAGCTTCTTCCAGCGATGCCTGGCACAAGCATAAGGATGCCGTACCAGACAGGAACTGCTTTTGTAAACGAAGCGGGCAATATCGGATATGTGGCGCTGAATATTGATGATTTGGTCGCAGAGCCGCTCAAAGATGCAGATAGTATAATGGGAATGCTTGGAAGTCAGTATGCAGAACTTGTAAAGAACCCAGCTATAAAAAAACAATTAAAGAAAATTTTTGCTGCAACACCGGTCTCTCTTTTTTATTCAAAAGCAAGAAGCGGCATTGAAATTTTAACCATGCCCGGTATGGGCGATAAAAATAAAGTGGATAACTATGATATCAAAGGGCTGATTATCGGGGCTTACAGCACATCAGGAGGAATACCCTCAGTTAAGGACGTGTATGATTTCCATTCAAAACTTATTGATGAAATGGAATTGTTGTCTGATGAATCTATCCTGAGAATGAAAGTTAAGGCGCTTCCAAAGAAAGCAAATGCGGTTTATGATAAACTCAGCAAAATTGCAGATGATTTTACCGAGGACTTTCTGAAGGAATTTGACTTTTGAATGACTTTTGAACAGCAATTTTTTCTTTTCTGATTTTGGAATTAATACACCAAATTCAATTATTTCCGGAGTTTTTCAGGTGCTCTTGGCAATCTTTAAATAGGAATCCTCATTAATATGGCTTGTCAATGATGAGGTCATCCCCGACTGATAAAATATGATGTGCTTTAGAAAAACCTGCTGAGACACTTTAGAATTAAAATATTAGGAAAAAAGAAAATAAAATAAATTGTTTTTTTTACC
>JAPLZQ010000095.1 GCA_026394965.1 Candidatus Woesearchaeota archaeon | reverse complement strand
GCAATTCACAAAAAATTGTTAAAACAATTTTTGTGCGCAAGACCCTGTCTTTGCGTTTTGTGTGCGGAGATTTCTGGCTCACACCTGTTAAAAAATCTTCATTTTAATTTCAGAAACTGCTTTTTGGGGATTTAAGCCGCTTTCCTTATCCAATTAATCAAAAGGATTGATGAATTAACAGCCAATTTCAAAAGATGCCTCAAATCGCTGTTTTTGTCTCAATCCTGTCTCAGTATTGTCTCAATTTTGTCTCAAATGTTCCACAGGAAACAGGGGGGTGTCGTCAATAGGAAATAAGGGGGTGTCTCAGTTAAGTCTCAGGACTGTATGAGACTTGTCTCATTAGAAAGATTTTTATATTAGATGTTTATGCCTTGTTTTCATGGGGGATGTCGAAGAGCTTAAATTTTCTCTGAAGAGCACCTTTGCAAAGGTGAAAGAGGATATTGACAACAGCAACAAGAAGATTGAGCTCCTTGAAAAACAGAACAAACTTCTTCTGAAGGAAATAAAAAAGCTTACATCGGCGCTTGAAAAAAAGAATGAGGAGCCGCTGAAAAAGGAGATTCTTCAGAAATTTAACAGGAACAAGAGAAACCTTGTCAAGGGCAAGATTATGGATTTAATCGGGAGCAGCAGGAACATAAGCATCCCTGAGCTCAAGGAGATTGCTGTTGACCAGATGAGATACTGCTCAAAAGCCACATTCTACAGGTATATAGACGAGCTTAAGAAAAACAGCCTTCTCGAGTCAGCCAAAATAAACAACAGGGAGATTATAGTCCTGTCCAGGCAGATTTAAAAAAAGAAATAGAAAGGGATTAAATCCCTTTTGAAGCGAAGTATTTCTCAAGGGCAGAAACAATCGTCTTCATCTTTTCAGCACGGGAATGGGTTACATCCATCTTCTTGTGCTGCCCTTCTGAAGCTGCATTCTCTGCAAGCACTTCCATGTCCTCAAAGCTCTTTCTCAGGTCGAGGTAGCCTGGCTTTTCAGAATTCCTGACGATGTAGCAGATTGCATCCCTGCACACAAGGATTATGTTGAACCTGTCCTGGGATGTTGTGCCTGAGAGGCTCTGCTTTATTTCTGTGACATATCTCTTCAGTCGCTTCATAAATTTATCACCTTTAACAAAATAATCTTATTATAAAAAAACACAACATATTTAAATACTTTGCGGTTTTATGGATACTAATATGGTAAAATGTATAAAAATAGACATAAAAGGTAAGGGAGTTATCTCGGAAAGGGCATCTTTATGCACAAGCATGTTTTCGCAGGCAAGAGGGCTTATGTTCTCGCTTAAGAGGGATCTCCTGTTTACCTTTAAAAAGGAAGACATTGTGCCGTTGCACATGCTCTTCGTTTTCTTTCCGATATGCGCGATTTTTCTTGACTCAAAATTCAGGATTGTTGAAAAAGCAGTTCTTCTCCCTTTCACGGTTTACTCTCCAAGGAAAAAGGCAAAGCACATACTTGAGATTTCCATCAATATGAATAGTGCCAAGAAAGCAAAAATCGGCGATGTTCTTAGAATAAAATCACTCTGAAAGAGATTATAATTGAAAGAATGAATTTTAATGATTATAAAACCTGGATAATCTAAAAATAGAAATAATTGTAAATAAAAGTTCATAGGAAATTCTAAGAAAAAATAAATGGGGACACGGGGATTTGAACCCCGATCTCAAGGTATCACCAAGTATTGAACTCATACCCTAAGTTCTTCATCGCTTTCGCTCAGCGCTCCAGTTTCTGGAGCCTCACGTTCTAGCCAGGTTATACTATGTCCCCTGAAAAAAACAAACAGAAAATGGATAATGCATTTTGTTTATAAAATTAACCCTTCCTCTGCCGAATTATTTTAATAACTTTAATAATTAAAGTATTTTTATAACTTTAATTATTTATGTCTATTAAGGCACTCTTATCCTTTAGTATACTAAAGAATAGAAAAGTATATAAATTACATAAATAACTATACTAAGTTGGTAATGGGTAGCATTAATTCTGAAGATGCTGCCTTTTCGCATTTTTTAAAAAAAAGCAAGAGAAGGGAAAGATGAAAAAGATAAACATGGATTTGGAAGACGAGCTGCACACAAAAGCGAAGGTTATTGCCTTCCTTAAGGGAACAACTCTTAAGAAATACCTGCAGAAGGCAGTTGAGGACTCAGTCAAAAAAGACAACGGGCTGATTTCAAAGATGAAGGTATGATGAAAAATACTTTTCTGAATGAATATTTGAATTCCGCTTCAGAATTGCAAGCGGAAAAAATAATTCGTTTAAAATGAGAAAAACAACAGCTGGACTGGGAACGGAGACATTATTTCTGGCGCGGGCACTTTTAATTACAATAATTCTTTCCCTCTCTGCAAGCGCGGGAATTGAGATAATAGTGAACTCCAATATTCTCCTGGGAGAGAATGCTGTGCTCTTCTCAATTGATGCAAACAATCCCTTCAACGGCTCAATATCAGTAATATCAAGCGGCAACATTGCTGCACCATCTGAAATCACATTTTCAGATTCTGAATTCTCCTACTCCTCAGGAATCTATTCGATTAGTAAATCCCGGATATTCACTGCAACAGCACAGGGCGACTATTTCATAACAGCAACTCTCTTCAACGGAACATCCTCTCTTGAGAGCGCATTCAAGGCAGGAAAAGTCCTTTTGAGCCTTGACATAAGCCCGCCTGAGATAGTTTCAGTTTATCCATCTAATACCTTGAACAGCACGAAAATCCAGATTGCGATAACTACAAATGAGAACTCAACATGCAGGGGCTCTTTTTCAGACATTGATAAAAGCTATGAATTGATGGAGGCAGAGCTTTTGGGAGCAGGGCAGAAGCATTACTACAACGCAACATTGTCAGAAGGAAGCATGGAGTTCTTTGTGAAATGCGCTGATTCCTACAATAACACAATGCCTCAGTCCTATTCAGTTCCTATAACTATTGACACAACGCCCCCCATAATAACTGATTTTTCGCCAAGGAGCGCAGTTGTATCATCATATGCAACATTGACGGTGATAACAAGCGAGGAATCTGAATGCAGGCAAAGCAGGGAAAATGGAACGTATCTCCTAATGTCACCAATGCATACAGATAACCGGATTACCCATTCCTACCAGATGGAAGGGCTTTCAGAAGGGAACTACAATTACTACATAAGCTGCACAGACCTTTACGGAAACAGGATGGCTGAGAATTACACGATAAGATTTGAGGTAAGCCTTCCGCCCTCTGCCAGAGTTGAAATCTCAAAATCATCTCCCCTGAAAGAGGGCGTCTATGAAGTGACTCTTACAACCTCAAAGAATGTCCAGTCAACCCCAATCCTGAATTACCAGCTGGGAAGCTCATCAGCATATCCCATACCGCTGAGCGGCTCAGGGAACATCTGGAACGGATTCATGATAATAGAGGGCGACAGGGGCAACCAGGTTGGCTCATTCAGCTTCTCTGCAACAGATTACTGGGGGATTACCGGCAGCATAATAAAAGAAGGAAAGGTATTCCTCGTGGACACAATAAAGCCGCCAACCCCTGTTATAGAGGCATTCAGCGCAAGTGACGGAAGCATAAGGCTTTCATGGAGGTATGACGGGGAGGAGGTCAAGGGATTCAGAATATACAGAAGCACCTCTTCAGGAGTTTCCCTGCTCAACTTTTACGCCAACTCATCAGGAAACAGCTATGCTGACACAAATGTGGCTTCAGGAACAACTTATTACTATGCTGTTTCAGCAGTTGACAAGGCGGATAATGAGGGTGCTCTTTCAGCTGAATCATATGCAATCTCCACAAAGAGCAGCAATAAGGGAAACTCAACTCTTTCGCCAACAATTCTGAAAAAGATTGATGATGCGATAAATCTTGCTGACTCATCAATGCAGAAGATTTTAGCGAGGGAGAAGAACCTTCTGGAAAAGGGAGACAAAGCCCTTATGGAAAAAATAGGGCTCCTTAAGGATGTTGAAGATGCCAAATCAAGGCTTGAAAGCATATATTCTGAGCTTAATCAGCTTAAGTCAAAAAGCGCAAATGAGGAGGAACTTAAGTCAAACCTTGCAAGGCAGGAGCTCTCAATAAAATCAATTGAAAAATCAGTCCCGATTGACATAAGGACAGAGAATATGAATGAGTTCGGGGTTCAGGCAGGCTCAGAGGACATAGCAGAAGCCATTTCAAAAGCAAGGAGCGAATACGCCTCTGACCTTGAATACATGTCTGAAACATCAGAACTTCAGGGAATATTTTTCACAAGGATAAAGCCAGTCAGTTTAAGCGTAATATATGAATCCTCAACAGAGGAATACACCCTTGTTTCTGAAACCCTCTCTTTCAGCAGAGCAGTAAACAACAGCGAAATTGTGGTGATAATACCAAAATCAGTTGCAGAGGATTCCTCAATGCTGGAATTCCTCACTCCGGGATACCAGATTATAGAAAACGATCCGATAATAAGCTGGAAATACAGTTCAATATCCGAGGGAGAAAAACTGGAAATAGCATTTTATATCAAGGAAAAGACAGGAGAATCAGAGCTTTCGGGGATAAAGACAATCCTCCTGACAGAAGGAAAGGATAAAAAAACAAGCCCGCTCACTGGAAATTCGGTTTTCAACAGCATAAAGGGAAATGCAAAATACGCGGGAATAATAATTGGCGTGATAATTGTTGGGCTTCTCCTTGCCTATTACTTCAGGATTGGAAGGAACAGGGAAGATGACATAGATGACATAATAGAAAGTACACTCCCAAAAAGCTCAGAGCTTGAAAAGGGCTTAAATGAAGAAAGCCGCCCTTATTCCTATGCTTCAGATTATAGTTTTTCAGGGAAAAATCTGATAGGACAGGCAGACGAGCGTGCATTGATAATAAGCTCGCTTCCCCTTGACGGACTTAATGAAGATTCTAAGAAAATAGTAAGGGACAAGAGTGAGCTCCTGAAAAAAAACAGCGCAAGGGCATTGCCAAGAGAACCTAAAGAAAAAATTTCAGATGATGAGCCCCTGAATGAAAAGGATTTCCTTAGGCTTTACAATGGAATGGTTCTGAAAAATGTAAGTGAACTTGAGAATGCCCTTGAAAGCATGGATTCTGAGACCTTTAATTATCACGTGAATTTTGAGAAAAATGACTTTTCAATCTGGCTGAAAAAAAGCCTCAATGACAGAAGGCTTGCAGCAGAAATGGAAAGAGTCAGGAGCAGGGAAGAAGCCCTTTCTGTTCTCAGGAATAGAGGCGAGTGTTAAGATGGCTGGCTTTGGACGCTTGGGCGCCCTTAACAAGAGCGCGCTTTCATTTGCCCTGCTGATTGGCTTTCTTTCTGCAGTATTCCTGTTTGCAGTATTCTTCAATTCCGAAAGCAGATTTAAAATAACGGGATTTGCATCATCCGGAGTGAATGTTATAGATGTCCCGCCTTTAAAGCCGAATATTTATCTTCCTGAAAACGACTCCCTAACATACAATGAGAGCATAAATTTCTTCTGGAACAACACAATTGACCCAAACGGGGATTCTGTTACATATGAATTCATTCTTGCAAACAATCTTAATTTCTCGCCTGAAGGGACTCTTGTGAACCAGACGGGAATATCTGAAACCCCTGAAAAGACAAACACGAACCCGATAGTGTCATACTCTTTTATCAATTATTACTGGAGAGTCCGGGCTTTTGACAGCGCCAATTACAGCAACTGGAGCGATGCCGGGCAGTTTCGGTACTGCTTCGGGAACAGCCCTCCTAGCCCTCCGCTGATAAACCCAATCAGTTCATTCACGATAAACAAGGGTGATTATTTCATCTATAAGGTGATAGCAAGCGACCCTGACGGGGATTCCCTTTCATTCACTGACAACAGCGCACTTTTCACAATAGACAATTCAAGCGGGCTTATCAGCTTTCAGGCAAATGATACTGGAACATTCATAATTACAATAGTAATAAGCGATGCCTGCTCAGCAATCCATGAGATATTCACTCTTAATGTGATTCCTCTGGAAGTGATTGAAACAGGAGATGAGGGAGGAGGAACGGGAGGAGTTGCAGGAACAACAAACGAATCTCAGGGCAGCATGGGGAATGAGACAGGGGGGGAGGGAGATGCAGCAAAGGGAAGCGTCTTCATCTCGAAATACATAAGAGAAAATAAAAATGAAAGCGGGATTACAAATAAGCCAGTTGAGGAGCTTACCCCTAAAGAAGCGGCAAGGTTTACCCGGGCAGAGATAATTTACATCGGAAACTTCAAGCTCCAAAACATCTTCAATGTCACAACGTATGAAGGCCCAATATGGTTCTTCATCTACAATGACAAGAATTATTTCCTCACCTTAACAAACATGTCAGGAGATTCAATATTCATAGGATTCTTCAGCGGTCCCGGATTCCTTTTCAGAAAGCCCGCTGAAACGCTTGTGGATTTGGACAAGGATGAACAGCAGGACATAAGGATTTCATATGAAAGAAGACTCGGCGGGAAGTATGAGATAATTCTTGAGTCAGTTAAAACGCCGAGAACAGAGCTTCCGAAATTTATACCCCCTACATCTGTAATTTCGCTTATTGCAATAAATTTAATCATTCTTATTCTGCTCCTATTATTCATATGGATTAAAGCATGGCTTGCAGAAAAGAGAAGGAGCAGGGACCCCCTTGAAATCTCAAAGCGCATTTTCCCCTGCAAGGACTCAAAGTTCAGGATTCAGATAAGCGTGCTTAATTTAGGAAGTGCAATGCTTGAAAACCTTGCCCTTTCTGAGGTAATTCCTGAAAACTCGGAGATTGTCGGAGAGGTAAGCATTTCAAAGAAAGCATCTGGAGACATAAAAAATGAGATTAGCGGGAACATGCTTATGATAAGCGCCACTGAATTGTCAAAAGGGGAGAGTTTCATTGCAGAATACACAATAAAACGCTCAACCAAGCCCGAGCTTACAACTGTAAAGGTGAATTATCAGATAAAAATAATGGACGCCTATTATATTGACTTCTCAAAAAAGTATCCTTAAATGCCTGTAAAATTCTTTAGAACCTTCTCACCCTTTTCTTCCTCCTCTTCTTGAAAATGATGAAAAGCAGGAAAAGGCTTATTGCAATTATCGCAATGTATGCAATTGTTATCCCGCTTATGCCTTTTTTCCCTTCAATCACATTAAGAATTGAGGAAAGCTCGTATGTGACCTTCCTGTCATAGTAAACCTTGCCTGATATCACATACCTTCCCATGGCTTCGGGCTTGAAAAAAGTGTTTAAGTCAACTGTTTCTCCAACGGGAATGTTTAACTGCTCTGACTCAAGAACTTTTATAATCTGCCCGTCAATTGATACAATCCCCTTAAACCTGGCTGAAACATCCTTTTTCCCGTCATTCTTGAATATCGCGCTGATTTTTGCAGTAGCGCCTAAATTCAGCCATGGCAAATTTTTTATCTGGATAAGCTTTCCGCTTGTGGTAAGCGAGCCTTTCTTCAAGATGTCAAATGTCAAGAGTTCGGAATTCCTGCATTCCGGAACAGACATTTGAGCCCAGTACTGCCCGACAGGAAGCTCCTGCAGGGGCATTGAAAATTCAAACTGCTGCTCAACGCTTGGAAGAATCTCATCTGCATTGAATTCAAGGAATTCCAATGCATTCTCTTTTTCCTGGTCCCAGATGTCTGCCCTTATAACCGGGCTCATCCTGACATTGCCCGAATTTATTATTGAAACTGCTAATTTGGGCTGGCTTCCCTCTTCAGCATCAGAGATTAAAAATGAGTTTGCAGTGCAGTCAATTGTTTCAATGTCAGTTATAACAACATCAACAGGGATATTCACGCTCATTATGACTAAATTTCCAATGCCTGTTGAGAGAGCCTGCGTTTCAAGGGGCTTCCTTGTTACAACAATATACCCGCTGTAGTTGCCGTTTGGGACGTCAATAGGCGGCTTTACAAAAACCTTAATCGGCTTTGAATTCCCTGCTGAAACATTAATTGTGTAATTTGAAAAGCTGAGCCATGATGATATATTGCCCTCTGCATGAATATCCACTTTCATTGCATCTGACATTGTGCTTATGAGAATGCTTCTCTGGGAAAATCCGCCCCTGAGAAGGTTTGGAAACCTCAATGTTGCGGGGCTCACTCCCAAACTTGCAAATGTGTTATATGAAAAAAGGATAAGCGCAAGCGCTAAAAAAATCATTGCCGCATTTTTTTTATTCATTGTCTCACTCTTTTCCTCAGCAGTTATTTATACGAGAAGACTTTAATATTTGTATGGAATTTGTTAAAGTCTTCTGGATATAGGCAAGGTAAATAATAACGAACATTAATGTCCTTGCCTATAAATCTTAGCCCTGCTGAGCTGAAAGGCTTATTACTCCTGTGCATTTTCCTTTTACTCCCGAAGGAACCTGAATTCTCCAGTATGTTGTCCTGTCGGAATCAGCTGTGATTCTCTTATTAAGGTCAAAGTTCGAGGAAAGGAAGGGTGAATTTGAAAGCGCTTTCATCTGGGAATATGCCTGGTCTGTCCCGGTTATGTTGTAATGCTGATATGATGCGCCTATTGCACCTATTGCGCAGCTCATGTTTGTTCCGTTTAATGAAAGGTCAATTTTTGTGTTTCCAAGGTTCGTTATGTAAAAAACAACTGAAGATGCAGACTCGCCTCCTGCTGCGAGATTTCCATAATTAATTTCAAGCGAGGATACATTGAGGGCAATGAGATTGTTTACGTTTGAAGTTGCTATAGATGATGAAGCTTCTGATTTTGTATCATTAACAGTTGCATTGCATGTCCAGGTCCCATTCTGGGCATAGTAGAAAAGCGAAAATGAGCAGTTGAAGTCCTTTTTTGTTGTGTCATATCCTGCAGATAGTGAGCAGGAATTGTTTTGGTAAAGGGTGTTGTTGTTTTCTGGGTCTGTGGGCAATGTTCCGTTTCCGCTCGCATAAAATACTGCTGTTACATTGTCAATGTCAGAGAAGCCATCTGGGTCATCAGCAGTCCCGTTGCAGAGCACCTGCCTTAAATCTCCTGCAATAAGGTCTATCTCGCCTGCAGGGGAAAATGTTTCGTCATCCACAAATATTGAAGTGATATTGGGCAGCGAATTTATGTCAACAATCGTTATTTCTGTTGAATTGAGCGCTGAGGAATTAACGATTCCGTCATAAGCAGTGCACTCAAGAGTCCAATTCTGCCCGATTGAAAGTTTATCTGAGGTTATGTTTGCAATATTTACTAATATTTCTGGAGGGTAATATGCGGTCTGCCCTGTGCTGTTAAGGATTCCATTCAAATACCATTTGTAATAGTAACTGACATTCTGCATGTCCGGCTGGGTCGCATTGCACCAGCCGAGAAGGGTTGCGTTGTAGTAAAAATTATTTTCTGAACTTGTGATGTTTGAAAAATTTATCGCTAGGGGAATTTCTGGTTCAGCATATCCAATAATATAATAATCCTGGGTATTTGCTTCTATCTTCTGCTGAAAGCACTGTGTCCCATTAAGTCCGCTAAATTCCCAATGAGCCATATAATTTCTTATATCTGAAGACGAATACCAGTTATTAGTGCTTCCCACAGTTCTTGACTGCCCTGCCTTAACAGAGTTTGCCGTATTCTTTCTTACCAGGATTGCCCCATCTGCAATAGTGCTTGTATAACCTCCAACATCAGTATTTACCCAACTGCCTGCAGTGCCTGTTGAAACATCATAAGGGTCTGTAAACATTGTTACAGGAGCTGTCCCATTTATATATCCTATAAGAAAAAAGCGTCCATTTGCTGAATTGCGATAACCTTCAACAACCTGATTGTTGTTTTTTATTATTATTGTGTACCAGCCCTGTGCAATAACCTGAGAATCATTCCAGTTTGTAGTGCTCCCATCAGCTCTTGCAACAATTACGTTTGCAGCTGTTGAAGAATAAACCCTAAGTATTATTCCCTTTGCATCTGCCGGAACATAACTGCTCACATTCATATCCTGCCAGGTTCCTGTTCCTGAATAAAGACTTGTAATGTTAACCATATTTGTAAACAGGCCAAATTCTTCATCAGTGTATCCCAAGAGGTATATATTACAAGCGCTATTTTCTCTGGCTGCTTCAAAAATTCTGCTGCTATTTATTGAAGTTACAGTGTATATTTGCGATGTTATCCTTACATCAGTGGTGCTTGCAGTGTAAAAATTATCCGTGCTGTCAGGATGCCTTGCAACAATCATGTAGTTTGCAGCCCCATTATTAACAAAAGCGAGAAGAACTCCTGTTGCCCCGCTTGGAACATAAGAAGAAACATCAACAGCGGTCCAGCTTCCAACTGTGGAGGGAGTAACATTTATTGCATCAGTAAAGAATTCAAAACCGGAACTTCCCACAGTCCCAACAACACTTTTTGCTTGAAACAGGGTGAGAAGAACAAATATTTCAATTAGAACTAATCCAAAAAAGAAATTCGTTTTGATTTTCAGTTAAACCACCTTTGACACTATACTGTTCAAGGCTGCTCAAAGCATCATTCTTCTTATTTTATATCTTATTTTATCACATTATCTTATCAATTTGTTTTGTTCTATCACTTCTTTATGCTTTTACAATTTATAAAAAAGCAGCGAGTATAAAAAATTATGCTTTAATAAATAAATAATTTAAAAAGGAAAATAAAAAAAAGAAGATAGTTAAAGAAAACAAACAAAATAACAGAAAAAAACAATTGCAAACAGAATATGAAATGCTAATAAAATATGAGATGAGAGAGCACAAGACAAGAAGATAATCATAAAAATCCGCTGAGAGCATCCTACTCCGCACTAAAGCACAAAGAAATCTCTGAGATTTCTTGTGCGCAGAAAACTTGAAGAGTTTTCTTGCGCCCAGAGAAACAAAGAAATTCCAAAGGAATTTCTTGTTCAAGAAATGTCATAGCATTTCTTTGTGCCAAAAACGGCGCTGTATCTCCAAACTAAAGTATTGAGTTTTAGCGCCGTTTTTCAGCATAAAAAAAATTGATGCTGCAAAAAATGAGATAGAAGGACAGGGTTAAAGAAAGGCAATTAATTAAAAAAAAGAATTGGAAATAAAAAAAATTTATCCTGCAATCGCCGCAAATGTCACATTGCCGTCGCACCTGCCTTTTACACCGAGAGGAACCTGAATTCTCCAGTATGTAACCCTCTTGCTGTCCTGCCCCAGTGCATCTGTTCTCTTCACCAGATCAAATGTGGTGGTTGTTGCTGCTGTTCCAGTGAGGTTTTTCAGTGTGGCATATGCCTCATCTGTTCCGGTAACATTGTATCTCTGCCTTTCCACATTTATGCTTCCTACGCTGCTGCACGCCATATTAGTGCCGTTCAATTTGAGGTCAATCTGGGTGTTGCCATGGTTTGTGATGTTCTCTGTCGCGCCTGATGCTGAAGTTTCATCTGGCGCAAGGTTCCCATAGTTAATTATGTTGTTTGATATATTCAGCGCGAGGAGCAAATTGACAGCTGTTCCATCAACTCCTGAGCTAGATGCGCTGTCTAAATCAAGTGCGGTTATATTGCATATCCAGCTTTGGTTGTTTGAGTAGTAGAGCAGGCTAAATGCGCACACTGCATTCCTCGTTATCCCTGAACCAACGTCAAGCGAGCAGCTTCCATTAGTGTAATGTGTTTCGTTGTTGTCAGCGCTTGTTGCAGTTGCACTAACATTATCATAAAGCTTGGCTGATGCTGAGGCTATGTCTGCATATCCGTTTGTGTCATTTATTGTGCCGTTGCAGTATACTGTAGTTGTCCCTCCTGCAGTGAGGTCTATCTGGTTGGGCGGTGATGGGGTATTGTCATCAACTGTCACTAAAGTGACATTTGAAGCCACATTTGTCACATTGACAGTTGCGTTTACATCCCAATACGTGGCGGCAATAGCCCCTCCTGAAAAGAGCAGGAAGGACGCCAGCCAGAAATATAATATGAAAGCCACAGGGATTAATACTGCTAATGCCTTCATTGCTTGCTTGGTTTTCAAATTAATCACCCCTCGCTTGCTTGTGTTCAATTGAAATTATCCTGTCCTTTCTTATGAGGACTTCCTTGTAATCGCCCTTTACCCTCACAAAGTCGCCTTCCTCTGAATAAATCCCCTGGATAACCCTCACTGACTGGGGGGTTTCCTGCCAGACAATCTTTTTGTAGGGCATTTGTTGAATTTTTAGCGCATTCATGACCATCACTCCCTGCCTTTTATTTTTATTTGGGAATTTTTAAAAATTAAAAAAAAGGAAAGGATTCCCCTTTTATTGCGTCTCGAAATAAGAACGGAAAAGATGGGTAATGCCATTAAAGCAGATGCCAGAAAACTTATTTTCTTCATGCCAACACCTCTTCTTACTTGCTTGTTTTGAGTTTGTATTTTTGCTTGAATTGTTTTTACGCAATCTGTATATTGGTTGATGTAGTATCAACAAATTATACTTCAATATATAAAAAGATATACTCATATATAAATCTTTCCCTTGTTTTGGGGGTTTACCTGTGAAAACTTTTATTTTATTGGCGGTGTCAGGGGATTTCTTTTGCCTTTTCCTGCCAGCTGCTTTCTTTCGCTTTCCTTGTATTTTCCATAAAAACATATAAATATCAATCAGGATAAGAATGGATTAAATGCCAAAACACACTTTTGAAGCAATAGCAACGCTTGTCGGCTGCACAATAGGCGCAGGCATTCTCGGAATACCCTATGTTGTCTCAAGGGCAGGGTTCCTGACTGGACTCTTTGTGATAATTATCATCGGGATTGTTATGCTCACTCTTAACCTCTGTGCTGGTGAGATTGTCCTAAGGACAAACGGCGACCACCAGCTTGCAGGGTATGTAAACAAGTACCTTGGAAAAGGCGCAAAGAAGATTATGGGAATCTCAATGGTGCTAAGCATATACGGGGCAATGCTTGCATACCTGATAAAAGAGGGGGAATTCCTTACATTTCTATTCGGAGGAGTCCCTTTTGTAAACAGCCTTCTTTTTTTCGGGGTAATCTCTTTTTTGATTTATTCAGGATTGAAGATGATTGAGCGCTCAGAGAAGATAATCGTGACAATTGTTATAGCAATGATTGCGGTAATATTCTTCCTCGCAGTCCCGAAAATAAGCGCAAATAACCTCAGCGGATTTGATGCAAAAAGGCTTCTTGTGCCCTACGGAGTTGTTCTCTTTGCTTTCATGGGGACAACCTGCATCCCTGAACTCAGGGAGGAGCTCAGGGCAAACAGGAAAGAATTCAGGAAGGCAGTGGTAATAGGAACTCTTATTCCCCTTGCAGTATATTCTGTGTTTGCATTAAGCGTTGTTGGGGCAGCAGGCATATGGACAAGCGAGGGCGCAGTTGAGTCAATAATGGAATATGTTGGAAAATCGGCGGGAGTATTTGCGGCAAGCTTTGCTGTGCTTTCAATGACAACAGCATCCCTTGCATTAGGGCTTGCGCTGAAAAACATGTACATATATGATTATCACAAGAACAGGCTTTGGGCGTGGTTTTTAACATGCTTTGTTCCCCTGGGGCTTTTCCTATTTGTTAAGAACTTCATAAAAGTGCTTTCAGTAACAGGCGCATTTACAGGAGGAATCACTGGAATTCTCCTGATACTTTCCTATGTAAAGGCAAAAACCCACGGAGACCACGAGCCGGAATATTCAGTCAATCTCCCTAACTGGGGCTGCGCAATCCTTATCCTGATATTTGCAATAGGGATAATCTATGAAACCCTCAGCGAACTTGGGATAATAAGAATTTAAGAAACATTTCAAAATTAAAATTTAAAATATTAAATGTTATTTCTCAAAGGATTATTTAAAAAATATTAAAAAGCAAAAAAATTATAGTTTACTTTTTCTTTGCCCTGTTCTCTGAAACATTCATGAATATTATGAAAACTATTGTCAGGGCGACTCCAAGAACTATGTAATTAAGGTAGAGCTTTACATACTCCCATGCAGACGTTATGAAATCCTTTGCCTTTGAATTAGTTTTTGGCAGTTGCGTCTTGTTTGCTGCAGGGCTTTCCTTCTGAACCGGGCTTGGAATTGGACTCTCCTTTGCTGCTGTTCCATTCTGTTTTGGAGCAGTTGAAGCGTTTGGAGTTGCACTTTCAGTTGCATTTCCTGCGCCAGTGTTGTTTATTGTGAGCATTGGCTTTATTCCGCCGCTTTTATTGGATGATTCAACTGGCTTTGGCGCAGTTGCATTTTCAGCAGGAACAATTATACCACCAGAGGCATTTTTCCCTGAAAGGTTCTGGCTAATTGCCTCTTTCTCAGGGCTTTTGACTGCCTTTGCAAAAACATTTGCAAAGAAAAGCTTGAGGCTCTTGAAAATTTCTGCAAAGAAATTCTTTACAGATTCTGCTGCATCGGAGATTCCTGCCTTGACATTGGAAAATCCCACAAAGTAGAGAATGGCAAAAACAATCAGCGCTATCCAAAGGAATACCACAATCCATTTCAGCCAGTCAATCCTCATTTTTTCAGCTGGCTTTTCCTTTATTGGCTTTTCTGATACCTTTGGCTTAGCAGCCTTTGGCTTAAGCGTCTTTTCTGCCTTGGCGACTGATTTCGCCTTTAGGACGTTCTTTTCTTTCTTTCCCACAATCGGCTTGTAATAAGGCTCCTGCGCTTTTTCCTCTGCCTTTTTCATTTTCCTTTCTGCAAGCTTATTCCTTAAGAAGGGAATGAATTTCCTGATTAAAAGGACAAGCAGGATTATAACAGCTATCAGTATGAGAAGCGCAATAATTATTATTTTAAGTAATTTTGCGATTCCCTTAAGCATCTCTCCTATTCTTGTAATAATGCTTTTCTGGACTCCGCATTTATTGAGAGTTATCTTTAATGGGATTTCAGAAGAAAGCCCTGAATTTTCAGATTTTGCAATGAAAGTTGACTCATATTTCCCTGCCTTTCCTATGGTGAAATTAAGGGCTATCTTTGCAGTTTCATTTGGCATGAGCCATGCCTCTTTCCTGTCAAGGGATGACTTGCCGAAAAGCCCTCTTGTCCCAAAGGTGTAATGCTCCTTGAATGTTCCTGTGTTTCTTAATGTGAATTCAAAGACTGCACTCTCATTTGAGCAGGACTCAATTGAGCTTTCAGCAACAGAGAGCTCCAGGTTGGATGGCTTTGTGACAATTATCTCCTGGCTCAATTCCTTGGTGCCGAAGTTAGTATCAATAATTACTTTAAGAGAGTATTTTCCTGCATTCTCGCAGCCCGGGCTTATGAAGGAGTATACCTCCTTTGATTCTCCTGGAAGGAGGAAGAAGTCTCCTGGCGTAAGCACTGAAAATCCCGATGCTGAACCAGACAGCCCAAGCTTGAATGTAACTATCTCATTTCCGTTGTTTCGGAATTTTATTGTGTCTGTGAAAACACTGCAGGAATTTATCCTTATCTCTGCGTTGCTTGAATATGCTGAGAAATCAGACAGGGCTGCAGATGCGATTGATGAAAAGAATATAAGAATCATGACGATAAGCGGAATCAAAATAAGACTTTTCTTGCTGGATTTTTCACTTGAAATTTTGCCCATAAAAGCACCCCCATCTCAAAATATGCAAAAGTTATCTTAAACTATTTCAACTTTTTCCGTCTGGTGAAAAAGCGCACATTTAAATTATTTACTACTGGAGAGAGAAGTCAGAATATATAAATCTTTTGGTTTTAAGGCGTGCTGAAAAATGGCTTTTCAGGGCGCAATAAAAAAGGAGAATAAATGAAGGCAATAGATGTCCGGAATATTTTTGGGCTTTTGTTATCCATTATGTAAAAGCCCTGCAAGCCAAAAATAAGCGGGATTTATTATATACTAAACTAAATCAGTTCATAACAATACGCAAAGAAAACAGGCATTTAATTAGAAAAATTTAATGAGAAAAAATAAAAAAAATAATAATTAAAAAATATAAATAATTTAATAGTAGGTCTGGTTCTCTTCTTCCTTGTGCTCTTTGCCGCCAAGCCTGTTTAAGGCAAGTATGATGCCCAATATTACAAGCAAAACAACCAAGACGATCCCAGCAATTTCAAGCCCTCTCTTGACATTTGTCCAAGAGTTGGCTGGCTTTCCTGAGACCACTACACTGACCGGAATCTGCTTCTCCTCGCCTGCTGATCCAACCTTTATGCTAAACACGTGTTCGCCTTCAGCTGCGTTCTCTCTAGGGGATAGGTAGACATAAGCTGATTTCAGCTCGCCTGGCTGAACGATGAACACAGCGCTAGGTGATATCTGGACTGATGCCCAGTCATCTACTCCTGCAACTGACACTATATATGTCTGTGCTGAGTTTCCTGCGTTCTTTATTGTGATTGGATAGACTGCTCCTGCTCCTCCTCTCTTGACAGACTGGCTTACTGCGCCTATCATTATTTCTGTCTTCTCTTCAACAGTTGTAGCCTTTGCCTTGCAGACATCCTCTTCAACTATGTCAATTTCAGTTGTGTATGTTGATTCTTCATAAGATTCATCATACTCAATTGATGCCTTTACTGCATAACTTCCTGATGCAACGCATGTTGGTATCTTGAGGTATATCTCTTCTGAGGATGTTGACTCTCCTGCCTTGAGCTCGTCAATGTATTCAGAGCCTGAGATTCCAAGGTCTGGTATTGAAACCTTGATCTTTATTCCGTCTTCGTCCTTTGCGCCCATGTTCTTCACTCTTACAATTGCGAGCAAAGCTCTTCCGGACTTTACTGTTCCTTCTGGGCTCAAAACGACGTCTTTTATGACAACATCATGTCTTGATTCAACAATGTGAAGCCTGTATCTTCCTTCAAATGCGTCTTCTGTCCTTGTGCCGAACCTGATTCTCAAGTCGTAGAAGTCCTTTTCTGTCTTCTCTGGCACCTTTATCTGCATAGTCTTGTAGACAGTATCGCCTGCTTCCATGTCGAATAGGTGAGTTGAGTCTGAGATTGATTCATGGTCATTGTATTCATAACCAAGAATAACTGCATCTCCTTCTATATTCTTCTCAACATTTTCTGCCTGAAGCTTAACCTTGATGTCAAGTGTCTCTCCTCTTTCAACAACTAATGTGTCTCCAGTCTCAAAGACATCGCCGTTTATCTTCAGCTGTTCTACTGTTGGCAGTGCGCTAACAAATACTGTTGTTATAATTCCAACAACAAACAAAATTAACCAAAAATTTTTCATTTTTTCCTACCCCCATTGTTTTAATTTAACTTTATCGGTTTATTGTTTTTGACCTTTTGTCTCTTACTGTTGATAATTTCTCCGCAAATTCAAAAATCAGCGTCGAATATTTTATTTGTTGCTGTGTAGTAATCACAACCCCTATATAAAACTTTCGGTTTTTTTAGCATTATATAGTGATTACACTTGCCTACATTTCGGTAGTCATCTGATTTTTACCTGCGACGAAAAATTCATCGGTGAATTTTGCTTCCGTCGGAAATTTGCGGATTTATCCTTTTGAGCTGAAATCATAAATCAATCAGCAGCTGCTGCATGAGCAACTTCTGCAGCAGGTTTTTTTCACTATGATGCTTCTGTGCTTTACCCTTCTTATGTCGTCATTGATAGTGAATCTAACGTCATAAACTCCCTCGGGCGTGTCCTCTGGGAGAGTCAGGAGCAAAACCCTTGAGATTTCGCCGTCTGCCTCAACATCAATCGGACCTATCCTGCTTCTTAAGGAAAGGTCTGGTATGACTGCTGTTATCTTGACTTCCTGCTCATGGTATCCAAGCATGCTGAAGTCAACAAGCGCAGTCAAATCCTCTCCTGGCTGGATGCAGTCCTCATTTATTATCTGAAGCTGGTTTATTGCAATGTCCCCTCTTGGGAAAGTGCAGGAACTCCATGAGCCCCAGTAATAGTTTGATTGGCATATCCTTTTCCTTACCCCAAAGATAAGGCATTTTTCCTCTTCAATTGTTCCTGGATAGCACTCCTTTTCATCTGTGCAGTTGCTGAATGCGCCCCAGTAGCATGAATCATCGCATGTCCTGAATCTTGAGCCGCCTTTTCCGCACATTTCATAGTCAACTAATCCTGAAACGCATACTCCTGCGCCTGAGCATGAGCCCCATAAGCCCCACTGGTAATTTTCAAGGCATACCCGTTCAGATGTGCCGCAGTAGCCGCATTCCCTGCTTTCCTTTGTTCCTGGTGTGCATACGCCCTCATTTTCGCAATTGCTCCAGATTCCCCAGATGCAGCTGTCTGTGCAGCTCCTGCTCTGGATTCCCCCGTATGTGCAGCTCCTTACTTCAACCTGCCCGTTTGAGCACTCTGCTCCGCAGGAATCAACGCTGCACGAATGGCTTATTGCAGAACTTCCTGCTGTGCAGGAGTCAGTTGCCTCGTTGCATGTTGAATCAAAAGAAGCCCTATAATCCCAAGTCAAAGAATTGCCATCAGGAACATTATTACAAGAAGAAACCCCAAAAACATCATTACCCGAACAATCAACAGAACTTCCAGCAACACAGTTCCCAGCACTGCAGGACTCAACCCCATTGCAGAAAAGCCCATCATTGCAGTTCATTAGAATTGATGTGGTTATCCTGCACTCTGCATTTGCGCAGTAGCCAGTATCCTCCTTGACAATGCTTCCTTCGCAGAAGTTCCTGTCAAGCAGTGTGCAGTCCCCTACAAGAGATGGAGTGCTGCTTGAGCAGATTCCGCTTATGCACATTCCATCAATGTGCATTACAGAATCGCTGCTGCAGAAATCTGAATCAAGGTAATTGCAGTCATTGTCATTAAGGCAATGGTCGCTGCATCTTTCATCATCATAATATATTGTTGGAGCCCTGCATACGTTGTTTTCGCATGCGCAGCCAGAAAGGCATGAATTCTCTACTCCGGAATAATCGTAATAGTCCTTTCCAACGCAACCGTCCTTCCAGTCGCAGTATGTGTCTGCGCATCCATGAACCACATCGCACTCTGCTCCGCAGGAATTAACACTGCATGAATGACTTATTGAATAAATACCAGCAGTGCACGAATCACTTGCCTCATTACAAGTTGAATCAAAAGAAACCCTATAATCCCAAGTCAAAGAATTACCATCAGGAACATTATTGCAAGATGAAATTCCAAAAATATCATTTGATGAGCAATCAACAGAACTTCCAGAAACACAGTTTCCAGCACTACAGGACTCAACCCCATTGCAGAAAAGCCCATCATTACAATTCATAACAGTAGATGTAGAAACATAACAAGCCCCTGAAGCGCAATAACCATCATCATTCTTTATTGATGTTCCCTCGCAGAAATTCCTGTCAAGGGAATTGCAGTTCTGCACCAAAGCAGCTGTCCCTGAAACACAATCATAATTTATGCATTTCCCCTCAACATGAAAAACAGAATCCCCGCTGCAAAAATCAGAATCCAAATAATCACACTGAGAATCAGAAACACACTCACCACACCTGGCATCATTATATGAAATCACCGGAGCAGCACACACATTATCAGTGCAAGAACAACCACCCAAGCAACTATTAGAAACATCTGAATAATCATAATAATCCTTCCCAACACAACCATCCTTCCAATCACAATCAGTAGCACTACATCCATGGGCAGCATCACACTCTGCTCCGCAGGAATTAACACTGCACGAATGGCTTATTGAATAAATACCAGCAGTGCACGAATCACTTGCTTCGTTGCATGTTGAATCAAAAGAAGCCCGGTAATCCCAAGTCAAAGAATTGCCATCAGGAACATTATTGCAAGATGAAATTCCAAAAATATCATTTGCTGAGCAATCAACAGAACTTCCAGAAACACAGTTTCCCGCACTGCAGGACTCAACTCCATTGCAGAAAAGCCCATCATTACAATTAAGCACATTTGTCTTTGTTACCTTGCATTCGCCAAATGAGCAGTATCCGTCATCATTCTTTATTGATGTTCCCTCGCAGTAATCTCTGTCAAGGGAATTGCAGTTCTCAACAATTGATGGTGAAGAATCTGTGCACTTGTGGCTCACACACTTTCCCTCTACGCTCACAACAGAATCTCCTGAGCAGTAAGTTTTGTCCCTGCTGTCGCAGTCCGAATCAACATTGCACTCAACGCATCTTGGATCGTTTACCGTGGCAGTGTAAGCTGTGCATGAATTTTCTGTGCAGCCGCAGTCTCCTGTGCAGCTGTTTGAAACATCATGGTAATCATAATAATAATTTCCCTGGCATCCGTCAAGGTAGTCGCAGTCAGTTGAGGCGCAGGAATGGGCTGCATCACACTCTGAGCCGCAGTTCCCGAAAGAACAGGAATATGTGAATGCATCATTGGAGCATCCGCATGCTGAGTTGCAGTTTCCGTACATGTCCCTGCTTCCGTATTTATTCCCTGAGCACTGATGCATTGACTGGACGCAGTAATTATTGTTTGATGTTCCAGGCATCTCGCACTGCTCCCCTGTGTTTATTACTCCGTTTCCGCAAAGCACAATAGGCGTTGGAGTTGGCGTTGGGGTGGGTGTTGGATAGCATCCTATGCATGGCGGCTCAATTGGGTCATCCCCGCAGTCGGGGTCAACTAATGGATCGCATGCTGAAGATGCAAATCCTGCTGAAAGCAGCAAAACTGCTGCAAACATGAATATGAAGAGTAATGATTTTGAGATTTTGCTTTTCATTTTTTCGCCTCACTGCCTCACTCGTTCTTTTTTAAATAATCTGTCAGTTCTGAATATTGGATTAGTGCTTCAAACTTACCTTCATACTTGCCTTTTATCGTGCTGGCTTTTATGTATTCCTCAACGAAATTTCTTAGTATGCTTACCGAAGCCATACCAACACGCCAATCAATCTTATCATCAATACTCATTTTTTTCGCCTCACTCTGCCTTGGGGCTGTTTGTTGTAAAGTCCTCTGTAGGATGCCTTTCAAGGTATTCCTGAGTTGCGCATTCCATAATGTCCTTTGCCAGATTGAAATGGATTTGCCCCTCCTGCCCTGTATAAGTGTAATTTGCAGCGCTTATCTTCTGCTTGAATTTATTTGTGTTGTCTGTCTTGTTGTAAAATGATATGTGCCCGCAGAAAACTTTCTTTTGAGCATCAAAATATCCTGTATCCATCCTCATTGCAATGTTAACATCATCGCCGGTGTAAAGCCGGAATGTCCTTTCATCATTGATTTCATAATTAGCCGGGTATGAGTAAATTCCGTCAGAAAGCTTCAGAAGTGCATTTTTCCTCTGTAGTCCTGTTGCGTCAGTTGTGGCAAGCTCAATTGCAGAAACAATTGAGTCAAGGCGCGGCTTGTACAGCCCTTCGCCGTTGATTAGCGCCCTTGCAAAATTGTAATTGAAATTCACTCCGCCGTTGCATGCGCATTCAAGCTTCGAGAATTCCTCCTCTGTCTTTCTTGATGCTGTGTCATGAACCTGCTTCTCAATGCCATCTGAAAGGCATTTTGAAAGGTTTGAGAATCCGTAATAGAAATTGCCCTTGTCATCCTCAATCTTGCACACAAGAGGGGACTCTTTGCCGTTGTTTATGAAATAAACCGTTTCCTTTCCGTTGATGAATTCTCCGTTTTTCTTGTCGCCGTCTGAAAGGGTGAGGTTAAGCTTCTCCATATCAGAATAATTCTTTGTAAGTTCAATTAAGAGTTCAGGAGTCATGAATGTCTCAAATGCCTTTGTGTATCTTCCAAAGCTCTCCTTTTCCTCAGGAGTCATCTCAGATTCATTGCTCCATCCGCCTGTGAATCCGCCAAGAGTCTCTTCAATTGTCTCATACGGAACATCCTGCTGCTCGCTTTTTATTGTGTGTGCTGGCTGGGAAAAAACTCCTCCGGCGCATATTGTTGCAGCTGCAATGAGTGAAACTAATCCTTTCTTGAACTTATTCATTAAGACACCCCCACATTACCATAATTAAACGACAATATAATACACTTGAATTTTAGCTGAAAAGGAGTGTGACATATATAAATCTTTCGTTTTGTCACCATTCGGTAGGGAATACAGAAAAGGAGCATTTAAAAATGGCAATTTAAATGGAGAATAAGCAAAAAGATATAAAAGAGGGATTAGTTTGCCGGAAAAGAAATGATATCCATAATCGGCGCAGGGCCTTGCGGAAGCCAGCTTGCATACCTTCTCTCAAGGGAAGGGGAGAAGGTCTCTGTTTTTGAGGAGCATCAGAGAATAGGCAGCCCAGTTCAGTGCACAGGGATAATCTCCGAAGAGATATACAGGATAGCAAAACCCGATGAGAACTCAATAATAAACAAGTCAGGCAAGGCAAGGGTTTTTTCTGAAAGCGGAAATTATGCATCTCTTTCTGTCAATGAGAATATCATTGTCGACAGGAGAAAATTTGACAGAAGCATTGCTGAAAAGGCAGAATCAGAAGGCGCCAAATTCCACTTAAACTCAAGGTTTGAGGGAATGACATTTGAAAAGAGCGGGCTTGAGATGAAAATAAGGAATAAAAAAGGAATTAAAGCAATAAACACTGAAATGCTGGTTGGGGCAGACGGCCCTTCATCAAGCGTTGCACGCGCTTTCGGGCTTTTCCGGAGAAGCGGTTTTTTAACTGGAACGCAGATTGTCACAAAATACAAAAATGAGAACTTCATTGACTTTTTCCTTCTTAAAAAAGGAATAGGGTGGATTGTCCCCCTGGATGAAAAAACAGCAAGGATTGGAGTTGCATTTGAGCGCGATTCCGGAATAAAATTTAATGCATTTCTGCGGAGAGTGTTTGGAAAATCCTGGAGGAATTCAGTTTTAACAAGCACTGAAAAGAATGCCGGATTGATACCCCTTTTCAGCCCTTTCCAGAAAATACAGAAGGGGAATGTTTTCCTTTTGGGCGATTCTGCAAGGCAGGTAAAGGCAACAACTTTCGGCGGCATTGTTCCCGGGCTTAAGGCAGCGAAAATACTCTCGCGCTCAATCCTTGAAAAGAAAAGCTATTCCCTCATGTGCGCAAAAGAGCTTTTTCCCGACTTATACGCTTCTCTTGTTGTTAGAAAAATCCTCAACAGGTGCAATGAACAGGAGACAGAAGAGATAATAAAGATTCTTGGAAGCAGAAGGATGAATAAACTTATTGGGGAAAAAAGCAGGGACAGGATGTTTTCCCTCGGATTAAACGCCCTCCTTGAAGAGCCGCGCCTGATTTATTTCCTGAAAAATGCGTTCTAAAACCGCATTCTGTCCCTGCAAGGAAAATCTTTATAAATAATGAATAAACCATGAATTGAAGCATAACACTTTAGGATACTATTTTTAAGAGGGGTGCTTTAATGGAAGATAATGCTGGAAAAAATGATGCCATAGATGCAGAAATAATTGAGAATAAAACTGAATCTGAAAAAACAAAAGAAGAGAGCCCAAAAGATGATGAGTTCTCATTTGACCTGAGAAAAGCATTCAGAAGAGGAAAATCTGAAGAAGAGGCAAAAGCGCGCCCGGAAAAAGCCAAAAGGAAAAACTGGAATTTCAGGGCAAAAAAACCAGGAAATGAAGAGCAGGAAAATGAGGAAAATTTCAGCCGGAAGGGCGCATTCAAATTTCTTAAAAATGAAAAGATTTCCTATCTCCTGCTTTTGATACCCATAATTCTTACTATTTTCATAAGGATACAGCCAAATGTGCTTTCAATTACAAATGACTGGGCAGAGAGCAGCGTTTACGGATATTACCGGAACACGATATCTGCGCAGGTTAACTCGCTTTACCCGAACCTTCCTGAGGAGAACAGACAGCTCCTGGTTGAGAAGCAGTTCAGCGAGCTTTTGAAAACGCAGGGAAGCGTGATTTCAGGGCAGGTTAAGGAGACAGCCAATTTTTTCAAGGCAAAGCTCCAGTATGATGTTAACGGAAAGAGCTATACTTACCTTGGGGATTTGGACTCATACTTCTTCCTGAGATATGCGGATAATATTGTAAAATACGGGAGGCAGGGCGACATTCTTGTGAATGACACAATTGAATGGGACAACCACATGACTGCTCCGCTGGGCGCTCCGGTTTATTTTTCACTTCATCCATATTCAATTGCCTGGCTTTATCGTGTGCTTAAGGCATTCAACAGGAACATGACTACAATGCAGGCGTCTTTCTATACTCCTCTCGTTTTTGCATTAATAGGCGCAGTTGCAGCATTCTTCATAGGGAAGAAGCTTGCCGGAAACACAGGCGCGGTAATAACTTCAGTCCTGGTTTCAGTAAACCCAATGTTCATCACAAGGACAATTGGCTCTGACACAGATGTATACAATGTTGTTTTCCCAATTCTTATAGTGTGGAGCATCATTGAGGGATTTGAAGCCAAGAACAACAAGGCAAGGTTCGCTTTTATGGGGCTCACCGGGCTTTTCATGGGGATTTTCAGCGTTGCCTGGCCTGGCTGGTGGTACATATTTGACTTTGTGATGGGCGCGATGGGAATATACCTTGCATACCTTGTCTTTGCAAATTACAAAAGGGAAAAAAGCATTGGAAAGGCAATCAGAAGCAAGTCGTTTAAGAATGCAATTTTTATGACTGCTGCTCTTATACTATCCTCATGCGTGTTTGTAAGCATATTCTCTGGATTTTCAACATTTTACATGGCGCCAATTGAGCCGCTGAATTTCCTGCTGATAAAAGAAGTTGTTCATGAAGCTCTCTGGCCGAACATTTATCTTACTGTTGCAGAAATGAATCCGGGGACATTTGACACTATACTCACAATAGTCGGAGGGTGGCTGTTTTTTGTGCTTTCAATTTTAGGGATAATAATCGCATTTTTCAAGAAAGATTCCCACGGGCATTTTGACATAAAGATAGGAATCCTTCTCATAATATGGTTTTTTGGAACATATTATGCAACACTTACCGGAAGCAGGTTCAGCATGCTCCTTGTTCCTGCATTTGCAGTTGCAGTGGGAATAGCAATTGGAAGCTTCCACAAGTGGCTCAATGATTTTGCCTCAAAGGAATTCAAAATTGAAAAGGGAATTGCCGGAGCAATAATCTTTTTGCTTTTCATGGTTATGCTGATAAACCCAATTAAAGCAGGATATGAGTCAGGAAGGGGATACATTCCAAATATGAATGATGCATGGTATGATGCTCTCACAAAAATAAAGAACAATTCATCCCAGGATGCAATAATAAACTCATGGTGGGATTTCGGGCACTGGTTCAAATATGTCGGAGACAGGGCTGTATCAGCAGATGGGGCAACTCAGAACAGGCCCCAGGCATACTGGCTTGGAAGGATACTTGCAACAGAAAATGAGGATGAGGCAATTGCAGTCCTCAGAATGCTTGACTGCGGCGCCACAGACTCATTTGACATAGTAGACAGCACACTGAATGACACTGAAAAGTCAGTCAAGCTGCTGAGAAGCATAATAATGATGGACAGAAGCAGCGCAGAAAAAGAACTTCTAAAGCACATAACAAAAGAGGATGCTGAAAGAGTCCTTAAAGAGACGCACTGCAACCCGCCTGAGGATTACCTTATCACAAGCGGAGACATGATTGGAAAATCAGGGGTGTGGGCTCATTTCGGGCTATGGGATTTTGAAAAGGCAAAGATACTTTTGAGCATAAAAAATTCAAAAGTTGAGGAAGCCAAGAAATTCATGAAAGAGGAGTTCAACTACTCAGATGAGCAGATTGAGAGGGCAGTATATGATGTTCAGTCGCTTTCAACAAGCAGGGATGATGAAAACTGGATTTCACCCTGGCCAGCTTACATATCAATAGGGGGAAGCTGCAGCTCTGACAACTTAACAATAACCTGCCTGAACAACATTCAGGGGCAGACAATAAGCATTGTGATAAACCTGACAACAAGGGATGCAGGAATAGAGGTTCCGCAGGGAAGGCTTCTGCCCCACTCGTTTGTGTATGTGACAAGCACAGGGGATGTGGATGAGAAACATTATGAAAATCCGGATTTCCCATACTCAATAGTGCTCTCTTCAAACAACGGCTACAGCACAACAGTCTCATCTCCGGAACTTTCAAAGAGCATTTTCACACGGCTGTTCTTCCTTAACGGCGCAGGGCTTTCGCATTTTGAGCTTTTTGACCAGCAGAAAGAGCTTACCGGAGAGGACATCTACACCTGGAAGGTTCTTTGGGACGGAAAAAAGTAGGGAATTATTCGGCGAAGAAACAGATAAGACCAAAATGCCAGAGAAAAAAATCAGCGGGAAAGGAAGGAAGGGAAAAAGGCTTTTCATAGTCATGCCTGCTTATAATGAGGAAAAGGCAATAGCCGGCGTGATTAGGAGCCTTAAGCATTCCGGATACAACAATATAATTGTTGTTGATGACGGAAGCAGGGATAAAACTTCCGCCATTGCCGAAAAAGAGGGAGTTATCCTCATCCGGCATTTCATAAACCGCGGATTGGGGGGCGCTCTCGGAACAGGGATTTCAGCTGCTCTTAAGATGGGCGCTGAAATCATAGTTACATTTGACTCAGACGGACAGCATGATGTTTCTGACATAAAAAAAGTGGCTGCTCCGATAAGAAGGGGAGAGGCTGATGTTGCAATAGGCTCAAGGCTTGTTAATTCAAAAGGCATGCCATTTGTAAGAAGAGTTGGAAACTGGGGGCTTAATTTTTTCACATACCTGCTTTTCGGGGTGTTTGTGACAGACTCGCAGTCAGGGCTAAGGGCATTCTCAAAAAATGCTGCAGAGAAAATGGATATAAGGACAAATGCAATGGAAGTAAGTTCAGAAATAATCCGGGAGATTGGGGACAAGAAGCTTAGGCTGAAAGAGGTTCCGATAAAAGCAATATACAGCGAATACTCCCTGCGAAAGGGGCAGAGCACAATAAACGGCTTCCGCATAATGATGAAGCTTTTCATAAACTGGTGGATGAGATAATAATTTAGCAAGAGATTTTGTAGGAGGGTGATAAAATGATGCATTTCCTGAAAATAGCTGCTTTTGTTTTCATTCTTTTTGCGTGGACAAGGGCGCTTCTGAGATTTAGGGAGAAAAAGATAAATGTCAAGCAGCTTCTGCTTTGGACTCTCATATGGGCGGGAATTGGGATAGCTGTTTTTTTCCAGAAGCTGACTTTCATGGCATCTGAATTCCTGGGAATCTCAAGGGGCTCTGACCTTGTAGTTTATGTGAGCGTTGTCCTTCTTTTGTACATGGTATTTCGAATTTATGTCAAGATGGAGAAAATTGAGCAGGACATAACAAGGATAATAAGAAAGCTTGCGCTTGAAAAAATTGATGAAGGCAAAGGAAAAAAGAAATAGTCATTAATACTTTTTAGAAATGATTTTTTAGAGGGAATATTGTGAAAAAGAGAGGAAAAAATTCGTGGTTTTCAATAGCAGTAAAGATTGCAGTATCTGCTCTCATAATATTCTTCCTCTTTAGGATTGCGGACTTTAAGGCTCTTTCAGAAAGCATAAAAGGAATGAACATCTGGCTTTTTCTCTTGTCAGCTGCCCTCATCTATCCGGGAATGCTCCTTCGCGCAATAAGGTTCAAATTAATAATCAACAAGGAGGGCTTCTCAATATCCACAAACGACTCATTCAAACTTGCCCTGATAGGCTCTGCCCTGAATATCTTTATGCCTGCAAGCACAGGCGACTTTGCAAAGGCTTATTACGGATACAAAAGGCATAGGATAAAAGAGGAGATGATTTCCGCAAGCATTGTGGACAAGATAATAGCGCTTCTCTCCCTTTTCATAATATCAGGAATCTCTTCTCTTATTTTCAGGATGACAAGCTTTTTTCTTATATCACTATTCTGCCTCTTGATGTGCAGCGCAGTTGTTTTTTTCCCAAGGATTCTCCCATGGAAGATTTTGAATAAATTTCTGGCAGCATTAAAGAGGAATAAGCTGGATGAAAAAAAGCTTGTTAAAACATTCACCCTTGATTCAGGGCTGAAATTAAGAACAATTCTGCTTTCAATTGCCGGGTGGATTGTAACATACTCTCAGCTTTACCTGATATGCATTGCATATTCGGCAGATGTCAGCTTTTTTTACCTCCTTGCAGTTTCCTCTCTTTTCATGCTTGCACGGCTTTTCCCGCTTACGCTTAACGGAATCGGCTCAACAGAAGCAATGGTTGCATACCTTTTCGGGCTCATAGGAATAGGATTTGAGGCTGCTGTTGCAATCTCACTTACAAACACAATTGTAAGCCTGATAATTCCGGGAATCGCGGGATTCTTTGTAATACTCGCTGAGAAATAAAAAGACAGAGAGATAATAAAAAAATTATAATTTCTTAAATAATCAATTAATCACTTGCCCTTTCTAATCTTCAGGAGATTACCTTCCATTCTGAAAATCTCGTTTCTCAGCTCCCTGTTCTGGTATGCAAGGAATGAGAAAACAAGAGTCTGCACCCCCAGGCTGAGCATTATAAGAGTGAACATCACAATTGGAATGTGGTTTGAAAGGGACTCTGTAAGCCAGAGGTGGAATGAGTAAAATGCTGCAATTATCCCTATCAGCATAAAGGACATCCCGATTGAGCCGAGAATAATCAGCGGGCCTTCATTGAAGCCCAGCATGAGATGGGAAAACATGAGCTTCTTTGCATCAAATGTTGACCTTCTCCCTGTTCTTTTTCCGGTCCACTTAAGAATCGCGGGAATCTCGGTTGCCCTGAATCCTAAAGCATATGCCTTTGAGATTATCTCTGGGTGAATCTCCTTGCCGTCTGAAATAAGCTCCAATGAATCAATAACTTCCCTCTTGTATGCCCTTGTCATCCCGCTAAGCATGGTTAAGTTTCCTGGAAATGCGCGCCCGAGAATCTTATTCCCAACTGTTGTAAGGAGAACCCTGAAAAACGGGACATTGACAAACCCGCCGCCTTTCTTGTGGGGGCTTGCAATCACAATGTCATAATTTGATTTATTGATTGCATAAAAAAGCTTCCTAACAATGTCAGCGCCCCAGCTCAGGTCTGACTCTGTGGTGATTATTATGTCGCCCTTTGCATGGGAGAATCCCTGCCTTAACGCGTATCCCCGCCCTCGATTCGGCTTGTATGAGAGAATCCTTATGTTCTTCTTTTCCTTCATTGCGGATTTTGCATACTCAAGAGATTTGTCTGTGCTGCCATCATCAACAATAATTAATTCCCAATCCTCTCCAATTCCATCTATTGCTGCTGAAAGCTTCCTTATATTTGCGCTAATGCACTCTTCCTCATTGAACATGGGGGTTATTACTGTTATCATAAAGGCAAAAAATGCGAAATATGTTTAAATAATTTGCTAAAATCCCGCTTTAAAGAGGGAATAACCTGCATTTAATGAATTTTCCAGAAAAAATCAGGGAATAAACAGTCAGGAATAACATATTGTTCGCAGCAGGATATGATTATTTGCAGTCAAGAATTGCATCAATTATTTTCCTTGCGCTCTTCCCTTTTCCAAGAGGGTTCTTCCAGTCGCGCCTGGCTGCGAGCATCTTTCCTGCGCATTCAACTATCTTTTCAGGATTTATTCCTGAAAGCATGTTTGCGCCTGCTTCTATTGTCTCAGGGCGCTCGGTATTGTCTCTCAAAGTAACGCAGGGAACTTTAAGGATGCATGCCTCTTCCTGCAATCCGCCTGAATCAGTTAGGATTAAGGCGGAATCAGATTCAAGCCTCAGGAATTCAAGGAAGCCCAGGGGCTCTGCAATTATTATTTCCTTTGGAATGGAAAGATTGAATTCCTCAATCTTCTTTTTTGTCCTTGGATGGAGCGGATAGATTATCTGAAGCCCGAACTTGTCATAAAGCATTTTTATCCCATTAAGAATGCCTTCAAGGCGCGTTTTGTCTTCAACATTCTCCTGCCTGTGAGCTGTAATCAGGAAATAATTTCCCTTTTTCAGCCCGAACTTTTCAAGGATTTTTCCATCGCTGAATTTTATATTCTCACGCACTGAATCAACTATTGTGTTTCCGGTTACAAATATCCTTTCTTTCGGAATCCCTTCTTTTATCAGGATTTTCCTCTGGAGCTTTGTAGGGGCAAAGAGCAGGTCAGAGCAGTGGTCAGTTAGAATTCTGTTGATTTCCTCAGGCATGCTTCTGTCATAGCTCCTTAATCCTGCTTCCACATGGGCAACCCTTATTCCCATCTTGGACGCTGTTATTGCTCCTGCAAAAACAGTGTTTGTATCGCCTTGGACAATAAGAACATCCGGCTTTTCTTTTGAAAAAACCTCTCCAATCCTCTCAAGAATCAGCGCTGTCTGGGCGTAGTGGGCGCCTGAGCCAACCTCAAGGTTGTATTTCGGCTCAGGAAGCTTCAGCTCCTCAAAGAAAATTTTGTCCATATTGTAGGAATAGTGCTGCCCTGAATGGACAATAAAGAAGTCAAGCTTCCTTCTTTCGCACTCCCTTATTACCGGCGCCATCTTTATTATTTCAGGGCGCGTTCCTACAAGGATACATATTTTCATTTTTTTATTCCTTCATACTATTTCCTGCTGCTCAATTCATATGTTAATATGTCATGCTTTTATGCTATGCTCTTTCCGTTTCCGAGGACAAAAACCTTAAACCCTTCCTTTCTGAGCTTTTCATGGTTAAGGAAGTTTCTTGTGTCAAGGATGTTCTTATTCCTCATTCCGAATTTTGAAAAGTCAATGTCAAGGAATTCCTTGTGGTTTGCAACAATGATTGCGCAGTCAGAGCCAGAAAGTGCGCTTTCAAGGTCAGTCATCCTGTATTCAAACCGCTTTGCAATCGGGTCATGAATCTTTACCTTCCATCCCTTCCTCTTTGCAAGCTTTATCACTCCTATTGCAGGGCTTTCCCTTGTGTCATCCACATCTGCCTTGTATGAAACTCCCAGCACTGAAACAACTGGATTTTCAATTCCTGAAAGCATCTTCTCTGCAAGTTCAACAACATGAGAAGGCATCCTGTCATTTATCTTCCTCGCAAGGGGGATTATTTTTGCCCTGTCAGTAACCTCAGTCATGAACCAGGGGTCAACTGCGATGCAGTGCCCACCAACACCCGGGCCTGGAGACAATATCTTAACTCGGGGATGCCTGTTTGCAAGCGCTATTGCCTCATGGGAATCCACTCCTATCTGCTCGCATATCAGCGCGAATTCATTAGCAAGGGCAATGTTTATGTCCCTGAATGTGTTCTCAGAAAGCTTTACAAATTCAGCTGTTGTAGTGTCTGTTGTTGAGATTTTTGCCTTGACAAAAGAGGAGTAAAGCTCTTTTGCAAGAGCGCATGATTTCTCATCAATGCCCCCGATAACCCTGTCATTATTCACAAGCTCATAAAGGGTCTGCCCCGGAAAAGCCCGCTCAGGGCAGTGCGCAACAGAAAAATCAGCTCCTGCCGAAAGATGCGAGCGCTCAAGTATTGGGATAAGAAAGTTCCTGCATGTGAGAGGTGGAACAGTTGATTCCAGTATCACAAGATTTCCCTTTTTAAGATATGGAACAATCATCTCTGCAGCCGATTTCACATATTTCAGCTCCGCCTTCTTTTCCTTAATGCCAACTGGGGTTGGAACCTCAATTATGAAAACATCAGCATCCTCAACTTCTGACTTTGCGATAAAGCCGTTCTTCCTTGCATTTTCAAATATTTCGGGAAGCCCGTTTTCCTCAAAAGGCAGAATTCCCTTGTTGAGAAGCTCAACCCTTTTTTTGTCAATGTCAATCCCTATTACCTTGTGCCCGGAATTTGAGATGATGCAGGAGGTGGGAAGCCCCATGTATCCCATTCCAAGAACGCATACTTTCATTAAATCACCCTTGATTGAAAATGATAATTCCTTTTTTTCTGATTATGTTTTTTCTGATTACGCTATCACATCATAATAATTCATTGTAAACTTGCCTGTTGTGTATTCATACTCCTTTGACTTTATTGAAGAGGCAAGGCTCTTCTGAAGTATTGCGTTGAGCTGATTTGAAACTTCCTCCATGTTTGAGGCATTGAAAGAGCCCCCTTTTTTCAGGAGTATGTAGATTAAGCCAGTATTCTGCTGGAAGCCGAACTGCGCAAGGGAATAGTGCTCCTTTATGTAATCCCAAACCGGCTTGTTGTCAAGTATTGAAAAGCCCCACTGGTAAACAAAAACCCATGACACATTTGCCTCTTCTTCCATAAGAGGAATTATGCTTGCGTTTTCAGGGAACATATATGCCTTCATCCCGCTGTTCCAGATTACGCCGTAGCTTTGGTGGCTCGGGAAAAGCATTCTCTCTCCGGGAAGCATATGCTTCTTTATGTAATCTCCTGCAACATCCTGCCCTATGAACTGGGTGTTGAACTGCCTGTTCTTTGCATCAACAGAGGGCTTCATAAGGAGGGCTATGAAAATTATTATCACAAACCAGGAAAGGAATTTCACATTGAAAAACTTCTCAAGGGTAGTCCCGACGAATGTGAATAAGTACGCCATGAGAAATATTATCAGGGGAGCAATAGGATACTGGTGGTAGCTGTGCCCCCGCAATGTGTCAGAGCCGACGACAATAAAAAGAATGAATGCTATGAAGTATGCTGACATAAACTTGTTCCCAAAGCCCTTTTTCCAGAAAATCAAAAGGAGGACAAACCCGAGCGCTGCAAATGTGAAACCGATTTTTGAGTAGTTGTCAGCAACATAGGAATTTGGGCTCAGAAGAACTGGCACGAGAAAATCCTGCGAAAACAGGAGGGGGATGTTTCCCCAGGTAACCTTCATTTTAACAATCTCAACTGCGCTGTAGGACATTCCCTGATGAATCTTGTTCATGTAAGACGCATATGGAATCCAGCTCAGGCAGACTAAAATCATCAATGCTGATACTGCAAGGGATTTCCAGTATTTTTTAAGCGCAGAAAACACCTTTTTGTAAGGGAAAGTGATGAGGATTGGAACAGCAATTATCCCAAAAGTGTATTTCAGGACAGTTGCAAATCCGCCGAATAACGCTGCAAGCGCAAGCTGCCATCCCTTTTGCTCATCAACCCATTTTGCATAAAGAAATGCGCACCCCAGCATGAAAAACAATGCGGGGTTTATGTCGTCAAAATTGTGGCTGAAGAAAACAAGAAGGGGATTTATTGCAGCAAGAAACGCGCATGTAAGCGAGAGCTCTTCCTTTTTGTCATATTTTTTGAAGAGCTGTTTTATCAGCAGATAAAACATAAGGACAGCGCCGAGATTGAAAATAATGCTTATCATCCTTGCCATCCAGAGCTTGTAGCCGAAAATCCTGAAAATCACAGCGCCCATTATCTGCACAAGAGGAAAAGTGTCTGAATGGAGCCCGTAGGGATTTTCCCCGAATGTGTTGTCATCATAGTGAGGCATGAAAAGCCCGTCTTTTGAGAATCCGTCAAGAACATAATTCCTTGCCTCTGAAAGGTGATGGACTTCCTTCCAGTTATGGTATCCTATGACGGGGTAATCAATGTGATAAGCCCTGAAATAAAACCCTAAAAGAAGGATGAGAGCAAGGACAACCCAGCTCCATTTGATATTGAAAATTCTTTTGCTGAAGATAGATTCTTCTTTCCCCACAACCTCTTTTTGCGACATGCCTTTCTATAAGCGGCAGTCATTTTATAAATCTTACTGAAAAATAATATGCATAAAAAGCGCGAAAAACAGTTAAATATTAATAATAAAAGCAGATGACAACAATGGTTAAAGCAGATTGCATATAATATCAAATAAAATTTGGATAAAAAAGATTAAAAAAAATTTGATTAAAAATAGTTAAATAAATCCGCATTATGCCTTATTTATTAAAAGAAATCAATTATAATCGTGGGGTGATTAATTCATGAAACAGAAAAGCGCTCTTATAACAGGAATAACCGGGCAGGACGGAAGCTACCTTGCAGAGTTCCTGCTTTCAAAGGATTATAAGGTTTACGGGTTTATCAGAAGGACAAGCACTGAAAGCACAGAAAGAATAAAGCACATTCTAAGTAAGATTGAGCTGATTGAGGGGGACTTGACAGACCTTTCCTCAATAATACGGGCTGTGGAATATTCAAAGCCAGACGAAGTTTACAATCTTGCCTCAATGTCTTTTGTTGCGCACTCATGGAAAAGCCCGATAACAACAGCAGAGATAACCGGGCTTGGAGTGCTGAATGTTCTTGAGGCATTAAGAATCAGCGGATGCAAGGCAAAATTCTACCAGGCATCCAGCAGCGAGCTTTTTGGAAAGGCAGCTGAAACTCCCCAGTCTGAAAAAACCCCTTTTTACCCAAGAAGCCCTTACGGCGTTTCAAAGCTCTTCGGATACTGGACGGCAGTAAATTACAGAGAGAGCTACGGAATGTTTGCGTGCAACGGAATACTGTTCAATCATGAATCCCCAAGAAGGGGAATTGAGTTTGTAACAAGAAAAATAACTGACGGAGTCGCAAGGATAAAGCTTGGGCTTCAGGATGAGCTAAGGCTTGGAAACCTTGATGCCAAGAGGGACTGGGGATTTGCAGGGGACTATGTTGAAGCGATGTGGCTTATGCTCCAGAAGGAAAAACCGGAAGACTATGTCATAGGAACAGGCGAAACCCATACTGTAAGGGAGTTTGTTGAAGAGGCATTCAAGGCAGCGGGAATAAAGGATTACCAGAAATATGTGAAGGTTGATGAGAAATTCATGCGCCCCGCTGATGTGAACCTGCTTCTTGCAGACACGGCAAAGGCAAAAAAAGAGCTTGGCTGGAAGCCCAAGATGAGCTTTTCCGCGCTTGTTAAGACGATGGTTGAATCTGACATTGAAAGAATAAAAAAACTATAAAAAACACATCATTCAATTATTCTGCTGCTGTTCCAGAGTGCGCTTAATGGAAGAAAAGCCGCCTGCGCTTCCTTAAAGAAGTGTATTCCCTCAAATACCTTTTTACTGCATATAACATGAATGTTTCCTCTTTGCTTCTTGTCTGGCTTCGCTCCAGCGCTGTGTAATATGCGTTTCTGTTCGTGTATTCTATGTTCAGCATAGGATATCCTAAACTGTTCAGCGTGTGATTCATCATCAGCCTAGATATTCTTCCGTTGCCGTCGCTGAACGGGTGTATGGATACAAACTTCAAATGCACAAGCGCTGCCATTAATACCGGATTTATCTTTCCATAGTATTTATTATACCATGTAAAGAATTCTTTTAATAATATATTCAATTCTACAGGCAAGGGCAATTCCACTTTACTTCTCGCTATCGCTACAGGGTGCTTTCTTATTTTTCCCGCAATTTCAGGGTCTGATTCTCTGAATAATTCTTTATGCCAATAAAGAACAGCTGCTAAGTTCAGCTTATTTTTATTCTTCAGCATCTGGTAGAATATGGTCTTATGTGCTTCTGCTTCCCTGACAAATTTCAATGCCTTATTTCTTGGGGTAACCTGTTCCTGGAGAAGATCTGCTGTTTCTTTTAATGTCAGCGTGCTTCCCTCTATTTTGCTGGTGTTGTAGGTGAATTTAATCATAAAAGATTCTATGTACTTTTCCTTGGCGGACGCAGGATAATTCTTGTATTCTTTATTCCAGAGCTCTTTTACGGCTTCTAATTCCTTGCCGTATAATTCTTCAAATAAATCATAGAGAAATTTTTCTTTTATTTTACCGATAGTTTTTGGCAGGGTATTGCCCAGATATAATCTTTTGTTAGAAAAACCATCCTTTGTTCTTATTGTGTGCTCTAAGTAGTAATACTTCTTAGTTCCTTTATTGACTGTTCTCACATTGACCATAAAAGAAGTATACGTCACAAATATATAAATTTAACTATTTTTAACAAAATGTGACGTATACTGGATTTGAGAAAACAGAGCCGGTAGGCGTTCATGGCGACTGCGTTATTCAGATTTAAAACCCTTTCTGTAAACCGAAATAACCGGAAATTCGCACAGGACAAAAGACAAGTGCGGAAAAGAAATATAAATAGAAATGAAAAAAAGAAGCTATTATGAATATTTAAAAAAAAGAAAGATTTATATATTTGTATATCTATTAGATATATATTTATATCAATTAGATATATAAAAATTATGGAACACACAAAAATGAAACAAAAAATGCGAGATAAAGTAACATCAAATCATTCGCCTACTCTGAACACCGTTCTTATGGTTGAAGAAGTGCTGAACAAAAGCGGAGAACTGATGAGCTTAGCGGAATTGAAAAGAAAACTGCCAAGAAAGGTTATGCATCAAACACAGCTTCAGATACTGGACTATCTGCAGGTAAGCGGAAAGATAATGATAGGAACAAAGGGGATTCTTTGGATTTTTACAGAAAGAAAAGAGCTGAACGAGTTAATAAAAAAAGGAACTGAAATATGAATAAGGCAGTCAAAATAGTTCTCTTAGATGAAGCAGAAGAAGAATACACAAAATTGAATGATATTGCTGAAAAACAGAAGTCAGAAGGAAAAGAAAACACAGAAGAAATTCAACTGATAAAGTCAATAAAGCAAAAATCTGAATTCTTAAGGGCAAATCCTTTTTACGGCGACAATATTCAGAAAAATCTGATTCCAAAGGAATATCTTAAAAGATATAATACAAAAAACCTGTGGAGAGTTGAACTCACTAACTTTTGGAGAATGCTCTACACAATAAAAGGAGATGAGATTGAGATAATCTGCTTTGTTCTGGATATTCTGAGCCATAAAGTATATAATAAGAAGTTGGGATACAAGAAAAAATAAATCAGGAAACTCATTCAATTTTTCTTAATTTCGGGAACAGCTTCCATATTGCAAGTGCACCCAAGAATGCGAGCCCTGAACTCATAATAACTGCTGTTTTCTCCCCAAAAAATCCTGCTGCAGTTCCAATCCAGAGCGAGCCAAAAGGCAGGAATCCTGAAAAGACAAGGTTGTAGATGCTTAAAACACGCCCGCGAAATTCATCTGCAGTTATATTCTGCAAGAGAGTCATGCACATATTTGAAACAAGCATGCCCGAAATTCCGACAAGAATTATAACTGCAATAGACATCGGCGCATATTTTATTAATGAAAAAAGAAGAACTGAAAAGGGAACAAGAAAAGTGCCTGAGGTAAGAAGCTTTCCCTTAATTCTGATTACTCCAATTGATGCAACTGAAAGCGCAACAAGAAGGGCTCCAAAGCCCCTTGCTGCCTGAAGAAGCCCGTTTGTCTCAGAATTCCCGTGAAGAACATTAACAGACCACGCCGGGAGAAGATTGATGAATGCAAGCCCAAAAAGGCTGAAACAGGCAATTGCGCTAAAAATTCCGATTATTGAGGGATTTTTACTCACATACAAAAGCCCGTTTCTTATTTCTGAAAAAGCAGAGAACTTGCTCTTGCGTATTTTTTGATATTCTATCCTCATAAGAAGAAGCCCTCCTATAACTGCAGTAAAGGAAAATGCATTAATTATGAAGCACCAGCCTGGCCCGACAAGAGCGTAGACAAGCCCTCCAAGAGCAGGCCCCACAACAACAGAAGCATTGAACATCGTGCCGTTAAGGGCAATTGCGTTATTCAGGTCTTCCCTTGGGACAAGGTCAACTACAAAGGACTGCCTTGCAGGAGCATCAAAGGCATTTGCTGTTCCCAAGAGAAAGGAAAGCACAAGTATGTGCCAGGGTTGAATCCATCCTGTGAAATAGAGCCCCGCAAGGATTAATGCAAGAAGCATCATTGAAAATTGGGTTATAAGAAGAATTTTCTTTCGGGAAAACCTGTCTGAAACAACTCCTCCGTAAAGCATGAAGAGCCAGGTTGGAAGCCCTAAAAAAAATCCAACAAGCCCGAGGTAGAAAACAGAGTGAGTAAGCTCAAAAATAAAGAAGCCCTGCGCAGCGCTCTGCATCCAGGTTCCGAAAAGGGAAACCATCTGCCCGAAAAACCAGAGCCTGTAGTTCCTGTGGTTTAATGCCTTGAATGTTTTTCCAAGATGAGATTTTATGCGAACAAATCTATTTTCAGATTGTTTGGAATCCATTTTGATAATTGGATAAATCTAAAGGGGGGATATTTAAACTTTGCCGATTTTAGAGAATCTATATTTCTAAAGAAAACTTTAAATAGAATCCAGAATAAAGGGAAAGTATGGCAAAAGCGCTCATAACCGGAATTGACGGATTTGCTGCACCATACCTGGCAGAAGAGCTTCTGAAAAAGGGATATTCAATTATTGGCTCCTATCTTGTTTCTCCAGGAAGGATTGTAAAAGGGGTTGATTATGAAAAGCTTGACATTCTCAACAAGGATGATGTAAAAAAGCTTGTTTCAGACTTCAAGCCGGAATATGTTTTTCATCTTGCAGGATTCAGCTCAGTTGCAAAATCATGGGAAAACCCTGAACTCTGCAGAAAAATAAATGTGGAAGGGACAAGAAACCTCCTCGATGCCCTTGTTGAGGAAAACATAAAGGCAAAGCTGCTTTTCATATCATCGGCAGAAGTTTATGGCAAGCCAAAGTTCTTCCCAATAACAGAGGAGCATCCGCTGAATCCGGAAAATCCCTATGCAGAGTCAAAGCTTGAGGCAGAGGGAATATGCCTCCTTCCAAAATACAAATCGCTTTCAATAGTAATCTCAAGAAGCTTCAACCACACAGGAACCGGGCAGAGCCCTGACTTTGTGTGCTCTGACTTTGCAAAGCAGATTGCAGAAATTGAGAAAGGGAAAAGAGAGCCTGTAATCAAAGTCGGAAACCTTGAAGCGAAAAGGGACTTCTCAGATGTCAGGGACATTTCAATTGCATACTCTCTTTTTGACAAATGCAAGCCGGGAATATACAACATCGGCTCAGGAAGGGCATATGCGATAAGAGAAATTCTGGACATATTAATTTCCATGAGCAGGGCAAAGATAAAGGAGGAATCAGACCCAAAAAAATTCAGGAAAATTGATGTTCCTGTTATGTTTGGCTCGCACGAAAAGTTCAGTGCAGAAACCGGCTGGCAGCCCAGGATAAGCATAGAGAAAACACTTGAAAGCATCCTTGATTACTGGAGAGAAAAAATTTAATTAACATTTAATTAAATTAATAGTTAATTATTTTAAAAAAAAGTATTTCCCTAAAAATTTCCCTTTCTATGGAATATTATGTCAATAAACCCTGCCAATACCCCAAGAGTCCATGCAAAGAAGCGGGAAAGCTGAACTGGAATTGAGATTAGTGCAACTGAATAATCCCTTTTTTTCAGGCAGTAGAAGAAAAGGGGAAGGGCAAGGATAAAAAGCGCAGCAAAAAATGCAGAAGGGATGATTGGAAGAACAGGATTGATTTTCCCTAAAAAGAAAAGGGGGAATGTTGCAATGAAAAGGAAGCTAAGCGGCGCTGTTATTATTGTGGAAAGAGGTGTATATGACTCGCCTTTCACGCGCCCTGTGAATTTTTTGTACATGTATGCCCTTGCCCTTGCATGCCTCATCTGCTCTCTCATAAAATTTGAGAAATGCTCAGGATGGTAATGGTAAACTATTGCCTTCGGCTCAAATATTATCTTCTTACCAAGATTTCTAACTGCAAAGCAGAGGTCAAAATCCTCTGCAGTAGGCTTTCTGTATGTCTCATCAAAGCCCCCTGTCCTTTCAAGAAGATTTTTGCGGAATGCAATTGAGAAGCTTCCTGTTCCCTCAATTTCCCTCTTGAACCTGGAATGCCTGAGTTCAATATCAAGCCCGATGTATCTTGCAAGAATCTTGTCCCTGTTTTCAGTCCTGTAGGTTCCGCCAACGCCGCCCACATTCCTGTCTGAGAAGGGCTTTGTGATTGAGGAAAGCCAGTCCTGAACAGGGCGGCAGTCAGAATCAGTAAAAGCCACAATCTTTCCTCTAGCTTTTTTCCATCCGGCATTCCTTGCTGATGCAGGCCCTGCATTTTTCTGTGTTATAACCCTTATCCCGCGCTTCCTGTATTCTGAAAGAATTTTAGGAGTTTCATCCCTGCTTCCGTCATCAACAGCAATTATTTCATAGCTCCTGCCGATTTTCTGGGAGAGAAGGGAATCAAGGGTTTTTCTTATTGTCCTTTTTCCATTGTAGACCGGAACAACAACTGATATTTCAACCGTTGAAACCACCTTTATTCATAGCGGAAGATCCTTTCCCTTTTTTGATTTCTTTTTTCCATTCAGGTAATCCAGAAACCTGAAAAACCCGCCTGCCTTCCTCTTGAAATCTGAAAAGTCGCGTATTGTGAAAAGATGGTATAAAATCTTTCCCGGCTGAAAATAGAACTCCTTCAAGCCCTTGTCTATGAGCTCGTTCATCTCTGCTGTTGAAAGCTGCGGATAATTGAGGATTGTCGCCTGCTCATAATTGTCATTAACCCATTCTGTCCAGTCCTTTGGGACAAGGTAGCCCTTTTCCTTGGCCCAGGTGTAAAACTCAGTTCCGGGATATGCAACAACTCCTGAAAACTGGACTGTATCCAATGGAAGGCTCTTTGCAAACCTTATTGTCGCAAGGGCACTCTCCCTTGTCTCATTTGGGGCGCCTATCATAAAGCACCCATGGACTTTTATTCCCGCTTTCTTTGCGCCGAGCACAAAATCCCTTGTGAGCTTCGGCGTTATGTCCTTTTTAACATCATTCAATGCGCACTGTGTTCCGAATTCTGCGCCTATCAGAAGCATACGGCATCCTGCCCTTTTCATCAGATTAAAGGTGTCCTCGTGCCTAATTGTGTCAACCCTTGAATTTGCTGACCATGTAAATTTCAGTTTTTTCTTAATGATGAGGTTGCATATAGCCCTAACCTGCTCCTCTGAAGCAGTAAAGGTGTCTGTCTCAAACATAATCTCCTTAATCTGGGGAAAT
>JAPLZQ010000094.1 GCA_026394965.1 Candidatus Woesearchaeota archaeon | reverse complement strand
TCCATTAAGATTGAAAAACTCCGGGAAGTGAAGAATGCACTCCGTAATGAGCTTAAAAGGGCAGTTGACAAGGAATACCGGCTGTCATTGGCAAAAGCATTAAAAATCATGATACTGAAGGAGATGAAAAAATGAAAAAAGAATCTGAAAAAATGAGGCTAATAAATGAGCTTTTCTCAATAATGAATGAAGAGGTGGAAAATTCCGACAAAAAGGAAAATAAATTTGAGGCTGCAGGCGAATTCAAGAAGGTAATGTATGAAGAACTGAAGAAATTAAAGGGCAAGGATTTCAGAATCCGAATTTTGAATCGCATTAAAAGCGCAGCATACCTCCAGCAGGAAAATGCCACAGATGAGAATTCAAGAAGGGCTGCTTTAGAAGAGATTATTGAGATAATCAAGAAAGAGAAGGCTCTTATCCAGGAAGAAAAAAGAATAATGAAGAAGATTGATGAGATAAAAGGAATAATTTTCTCGGAAATTGATAAAAGTGATGATAAGGAATACACAAAAAATCTTTTGAAAGAATGGAAGAAAATACTGTGGGAAGAGATAAAAAATTGAAAACCCCCGAAAAGAAGGAGAAGAGAATTAAGCTGCTTATTGAAATTACAGATATTCTGAAAAAGGAATTTGATGATGAAAAGGACATCTTTAAACGGATTAGCATATTGAGAGAAACAATAGATTCAATTTATGAAAACCGGGGAATTATCGAGGACGTTCTTAAGGAGATTAAAGAGAAAATAAGGCAAAATCTAAACTACTATTTATTTGATGAAACAGATGACATTTATTACCAACTTCTTGCAATAAGAGAAAAAGCAGATAAGAAAAAGGATGAAAAAACGCTTTTGAAAGCGAAAAAAGGAATTTCTGAGATGGTTTTTATTGAAGAAAAAATTTTGCAGGAGATGAAATTCCTGCTTAACCCAAAAAAGGAAATGACAAAGAGCGGATTTGGCACGCATGAAGCAGAAATAGTATCAGTTGAATTTTTTGACTATCATGGAAAGAGCACGAATCGGTTCAGGACTGGCGAGCCTTTCAATGCAAAGATATCATATGAAGCACACAAGAGGATTGAAAAGCCAATGTTCGGAGTTGCCATTCACTCAAAGGAAGAAATCCACATATGCGGCCCGAATACCACTTTTTCAGGTAAGACTAAGGATTTTATAGAAGGAAAAGGAAGCGTTACTTTTAGCATTGATTCCCTTCCTCTCCTTGAAGGCGAATACCTATTCAGCGCAACACTTCTCAATTATGAGGGCAGCCATCCTTATGACTTTCACTGGAAAGAATTCTCATTTTATGTGTTCGGGGGAGGAGTAAGGGAAAAATACGGGATATTCTACATTCCACACGAATGGAATTATGATTAGGAAATGTATTCTCAAATTCCCAAATGCTTAAATAGGGGAATTCTAACTGAAAGGACAGGATAGTTGGGAATTTATTGGGGGGTTAAAATTGGCAAAATTTATCTTCAAGTGCCAGAACTGTGGAAATGAGATAAAGGCGTATAAGAAAGATACTTCTACAAGGAGAAAGTGCAGCAAGTGCGGCTCCTACCACATAAAAAGGATTAATTCAAGTTCAAAAAAATCTGAAAGGCGGTATTCTGAGATAAAAAAAACAGATAAGGAATCCGGAAAATTGAAAGAAATTAATAAACAATCAAATAAATTCCCGGATAAAGATGAACTGCCCAGGGTAAGCGTAATAGTTGTGAATTACAATGGAAAAAGGTTTCTCCGGGGATGCTTTGAGAGCCTTATGAGGATTCATTATCCGAAAAGCAGGCTTGAGATAATAATGGTTGACAACGGTTCAACAGATGGCTCAGTAATCTTTGCAGGCAAATTTTATCCATCTGTAAAAATACTGAAAAATGATGCCAATAATTATGCAAGGGCAAACAACCTGGGAATAAGAAACTCTTTAGGGGATTATGTTGCAATACTGAATAATGACACTAAAGTTCAGAAAGAGTGGCTTATTGAGCTTGTGAAAGCAGCTGAAAAGGATAAAAGAATAGGAGGGGCTGGAAGCAAGGTTCTCCTGAAAAACGGAAGGATAGACAGCGCCGGGCTTATAGAATTCCCAAATTTCTACTGGCAGCAGCGCGGCCAAAATGAGATTGACCGCGGGCAGTATGACAGGATGGAAGAAGTTTATTCCCTTTGCGGTGTTTCAATGCTCTACAAAAGGAAATGCCTTGAAGAAGCGGGCTTGGAAGATGAGGACTTCAACATTTATGTTGAAGAGATAGACCTTTCCGAGAGGTGCAGAAAAAGAGGATGGAAGTTCATATATGCGCCCAAAAGCATAGTCATACATGAACATGGCGGAACAATAAAACCTGATTCTGAATTTTTTGTTTTTCAAAGCGAAAGGAACCGGATGTTTTTCGTAGCAAAGCATTTTCCTAATGAGATTTCAGGGGCTGTTTCAACATCGCACCTTTTCTACAAAGACATAAAGAAAACGCATCCGCTCCTTTTCAAGATTCTGCCTGAAGTTTTTAGGAAGCTTGTCAAGGAACAGGGAAAAGATGTGCTTATGAAAGTTCTCCCCGAGATTTACCAAAAAATAAAGGAAATAACTGACTTTGAAAAATATGACCTTTTAAAAGAGGCTTTGGAGAAAGATGCAGAATCAAGCCTTCTCCGCTCAGACATAGACAGTCTTGTTTCTAAAGAGCAGGAAAGAAAAGAGGAAATTGGAAATCTTAAACTTGAGATTGAAGGGCTTAAAATTCATCTTGAAAACGCAGAGATGAAAGAATCAAAGCGAATGTATGAGATTGAGAGGCTCACAAATGAGATTATAGCAACAAAAAATAATCTTGAGTCAGCAAAAGAGGAATGCTACATTGCAAAAAGTGAAATAATAATCCTGAAGAATGAAAAGGAAAAAACAGCAGAAGAAGTTGAAAGAGAAAGAAAAGCGCACCAAGAAGAAAACAACCGCCTAAAAAATGAAAAGGAAAACAGAGAAAAAGAAATTGAAAGTCTGAAAAACAGGATTTTGGAAATTGAGAAATCCATGAAAGAATCTCTTGAAAATGAAAAGGCAGAAAATGACCGGCTTAGAGGAGAGCTTGAAAGCGCAAAGGCAGAGCTTATGAAAAAAAAGAGGGAAATATACATTTTCTACCACTCAAAAGGGTACAGATACTTTCTATCGCATATAGACAAGGCATACAAAAGCATAAGAAGAATCGGAAGATAAAATCCCAAATCATACAATTTTATTCATTCAATTTAAGGGCATTGGGTATGCGAAATATCCCGGAGCCATATTCTCTATTCTTATTCTGATAATGGCTGCAATTATCAATAAAAGAAGAATAATTATTGCAAGCAGATGCCATCTGTATAATGATATAAATTCTCTTGCCTTTTTTGTCTTAACAATATTCTTTATCATATTTCTGCCTTTTATTTCCTGAATTTTCTTCAGTTCAGCATAAAGAATCCTTTTGGACTCAGTGATTTCAAGCAGTCTTATAATGCATCCATTTAAAAAATCATTCCGGAATAAGTTTGCATTTCACTAATTTTTTATAGATTTCTTCAGCAAATACTTCATACGCGTATGGATTGGGATGTGTATCCTTTGGATGTACAATTTGTGAATAAAGGT
>JAPLZQ010000093.1 GCA_026394965.1 Candidatus Woesearchaeota archaeon | reverse complement strand
GGGAGGGGTGATTTTCCATATTTCAGGATTTTAATGTTTATCTGGGAAATCTTAACATGGATTGAGTTTCCGCATACGCTCTTTCTCAGCCTTTCACCCTTCTTCACATCCCTTATTCCCTTTCCCTTAACGCTGTAAATCTTTTTCCTGATTACATCATCAAGGTCTTTTCTCATGGGAAATCCGCAGTAATCAGAGCCCCCTGTAATCTCAAACTCATATCCTGGGATTCCGATTGACTCACCGGAAATCTTTTCTCCAATCTTCATTCCTATGAACTTTCCAGCTTCCTTGTCTTTTACCTCATGCTTATAGCTCTTTCCTGTTTTTGGATCAGCAATTACAAGCTTAAATTCCGCCATTTTAAGTCCTCCTTACCTGCTTTGTTAAAATTGTGTTTTATTTACAAGATTTAGGTTCTATTTAAATAATTTACTAATAAAGAGAGATGGGAAAATCATGGACAGCAGTTGAAAGGCAAAAATCAGTTTAGAAAAAAAATAATTTGGAAATATTCACTTGAAAAGCGCGCTTAAGGACTCTCCAACAGCAGTTCTGTAAATTGCCTCTGCTATAAGAGGGGACATGTCCAGGATTTCAAGCTTCTCATCTGAAATAGCGGGCATCCTGGTGTTGCTTACAAAAACCCTTTCAAAATAGGGTTTTACAGTTGAAAAGCCGTCTGTGAAAAGGGCATGGGTTGAGTATGTGTAAATCTTATTTGCATTCGCGTTTTTCAGTGCCTGGCTTGCCTTGACAAGGGTGTTTCCTGAGTCAATTATGTCATCTATTATTATAACATTCCTGCCTTCAGCATCTCCTGCAATTCTATAATCATTGGAAACCTCTCCTGCCTTAGGCCTCTGCTTGTATCCCACAATAAGATTTGTTTCCTTGTTGTAATTTGTGACAATCTTATCCTTAAATGTGCTTGCCCTCAAAGTTCCCCCTGCATCAGGGGTCATTATGGCAAGCTCCTCTTCCAAAAGCTCAGGATGCTTGTCAAAAATCTGCTTGACAGCATAGGGAAAGCTCAGAAGATTGTCAAAAGGCAGGTTGTAGAAGCCCTGAATCTGGGGTGCGTGGACATCCACTGTTATAACTCTGTTCGCGTAAAGGCAGAGCGCATCTGCAATGCTTCTTGCGCTTATTGGAACCCTTGACTCATCCTTCCTGTCCTGCCTGCTGAAAGGAAGGTATGGAAAGATGTCAATAAGCTCTGAAGCTGAGGAGAATTTTATTGCATAATTTATCAGATGCACCTGGAGAAACCATTCATCAGGGTTAAGCGATGAGTCATGGATGAAAAAGCAGGTCTTCTTCCTTATGTTTTCCTGGATTTTCGGCTTTATCTCTCCGTCCCGGAACCTCTTAATCTCTATACCGATAAGCGCAATCTTGTCCTCAAGCCCCTCCTCGCGCTTGCACATCTTTTTTACTTTTGAATAGACCTCCTCGGCAAACTTCCAGCATCTGCCCTCAGGATTTGCAAGAATAGCAAACGGCTTGTCAATAAGGCTTGTCATAAGAATAAACTTGGGAAAGCGCTTTTTATTCTTTTCTAATGTTAAAAATATAAGACAAAAGCAATAGGACAAGGCAATAGGACAGAACAGCTGCAAAAAGCGGTTTTTCCTAAAATTTTATATAATTAAGGCATTCCAACCTGAATTAAGGATATTAATTCAACTCCTAAAGGTGATTTACAATAGCAATAGAAAAATTAAATGACTGGATAAAAGCGGGAAAGATGGCTTCTGAGGCAAGGGAATACGGAAGGGGGCTCATAAAAGAGGGCGAATCCCTTCTTGAAGTCACTGAAAAAATAGAGGCAAAGATAAGAGCCCTTGGGGGCAACTTTGCATTCCCAGTCCAGATTTCAAGAAACCACATAGCAGCGCACTACTGCTCTGATTCATCTGACAAAACCATCTTTGAAAATGGGGACATGGCAAAGCTGGACTTGGGGATTGAAATCAACGGCTGCATCTCAGACACTGCCTGCACAGTATACCTCGGCGATGACCCTAAAATGAAAGAGCTTGTCCAGGCTTCAAAGGACGCACTTGATGCTGCGCTAAAAATAATCAGAAACGGTGTTTCAATAGGAGAAATCGGCGCGCAAATCCAGAATGCAATCACAAAATACGGATTTTCTCCGATAAAAAACCTTTCAGGGCACGGACTTGCAGATTTTGACATCCATTCAGAGCCGTCAATTCCAAACTTTGCAACCTCATCCAATAACAAGCTTTTTGAGCAGGTGGTTGCAATTGAGCCGTTTGCAACAACTGGTGCAGGAATGGTTGTGGAAAGCCCAAATGCCAGCGTCTTCTCAATTATAGAACGTAAGCCTATAAGAGACATAATAAGCAGGAAGGTGCTTTCTGAAATAGATGAGTACAACGGGCTTCCATTTGCAAAAAGGTGGCTTGAGCAGAAATTCCCGAGCGCACAGGTGAATTTTGCGCTGAGGCAGCTCATAAATGCTGAGATAATCGGGGAATACCCGCCGTTGTCAGAAGTCAGCAGGGGGATGGTGAGTCAGGCAGAGCACACTGTTATTGTCTCTGACAAGGTTATTGTCACAACCCTCTGATTGGTAAGATTTCAATTAAAAAATTCTTTATTAAGTTTTTATTGCGGTTATGCTTTTGATTTACTCTTCTGCTTTTAGTTTACTTTTAATTTCCCTTCCTGCCCTCAAAGAAATCCCGGAGCGCTTTTTCATAGTCAGATGAAACCTTAAGGTTCCAGTCAGTGGGCATAAGCGCCTTGTAATTGTCATATGCATAGCGCTTGTCAAGAAAAATCAGGGCACCGTAGTCAGTGCTGCTTCTTATGCAGCGCCCCGCACTCTGGATTGCCTTGTTTATTGCAGGGATGAAATAGCCGTACTCAAAACCCTTCCCGAATTTCTCAGCATAATACTGCACGAGCTTTTTCACCTTGATTCCAGGAGGCCTGAGCGGAAGCCCGACAAGAACAACGCTCTTAAGCTTGTTGGGAAGGTCAATTCCCTCTGAAAAAGAGGCTCCTACAACCGCGCACAATACTCCCATCTCATCTTTCAGGAATGAATTTATCAGTTCAGCCTTCTGCTCCTTCTGGAATTTTCTTTTCTCAATGAAAAAATTCCTCTTTTCTGAAGAAAGGACGGGCATTACAGCAGACATTATTTCATAACTTGGGAAGAAAAGCGCAGCTCTTCCTGGAATTGACTTAAGGATTCCTGCCAAATTCTCTGAAATGTCCCGAAACTGCGCCTCGCTCCTGAACTCATATTTAGTTGTGGTTTTCGGGATTATCAGCGTAAGCCTGTTCTTTTCTGGAAAGGGGCTTTCATAGGATTTAAGGAAGGGATAGTCAAAACCGAGGATGTCGCAGTACATCTCAAGCGGCTCAAGGGTTGCGCTCATGAGAATCAGGGATTTTGCGCCCTCAATAACATCCTTTGTAAGAAGGGCGGGCTCAATGCAGAAATACTCAATCTCAAGCTCCTTGCTGTCAGAATACTGGCTTATTGAGGCGATTGTTATGAACTCATCCTGCTCTGAAGTGGAATTCACAAGAATAAGAAAATCCGCAATCCTTCCAATGAAGCTTTTTCTCTGGGCTTTCCTGACCTCGTCTGCGCAGCGGATAAGCGCTTCAATGGTCTCTTTCAAATCAAAATGCCTCTTCACAAAGTCAATTATCTCGGAATTCTCCAGGAGAATTTCGCTTAAAATTCCCCTTCTCTTTGAAATCTCTGATTTCTTTTTCCTGAAAAATCCCTGAAGCGCAAGAAGCTGCTCCTCAATCCCGAACTTGAACCTCTTTGCCTCTGAAATCGCAAGCTCAATTGTCTTCTCGCTTATCCTCTGCGAAAGCATCTCTCTTAGCCTTTCGGGGAGATTGTGCGCCTCATCTATTATTATCACTGAGTTCTCAAGCTCAGCAGATATCTTCTTGAAGAAAATCGCCCGGATGTCGGGGTTGAAGATGTGGTTGTAGTCGCAGATTATGACATCAGCATTCCTTGCAACCCCGCATGCCACCTCGTAAGGGCACACATACTTCTCAATGCAGGATTCCCTTATCTCCTGCCTTGATGCGCACCTTTTCTCAAAAGAGCTGACAAGTCCCAAAGATGCGCCTGAAAAAATCTTCTCATTGCTCTCCTTGTCAAAGGTGTTCCTGTAGAAAAAGCATTTTTTGCTTTCACGTAATGATTTGCAGTATTCGCTGAACTCTGTTGAGGAGAATATTGTAACGTCCTCAAAGCCGCACATGTATTTCTTGCCGAATATGTCTGCGGCAACAATCTCCTTTCCGTTTTTCTCATTTAATGTTTTTATTGTCTCAAGCACAATCTTGTGCTGGGTGTGCCTTCCTGTGAGAAAGAAAATCTTCAGCTTCTTTTCGCTGTGCTTATGCTCTGATGCGAGCTTGAGGATTGGGGAAAGGGCGCCTGCTGTCTTTCCGATTCCTGTTGGCGCGTTTATCAGGATGCTTTTCCCGGAAGATGCTGCCCGGTAGATGTCAAGCAGAAGCTTTCCCTGCCCTGTCCTTATGCTTTCATGGGGAAAAAACCCAAGAATTGAATTCACAATATCTGAATTGTCAGCGCCTTCAGGCGTTGCTTTGTCATCCATAAAAAAAAGATTAAGTATTCTGTTTAAAAATTATGCTATTGGAGAAGTCCAGTGCCCGGCTTGGAGTAATCAAATTATATCATAAACATCATAAAAATCCGCTGAGAGCGTTTGACCGGACGCTCTCTGATTCGCGGATTTTTAGGATACAAAAAGGCGCTGTATCTCGCAACTAAAGTAATGAGTTTTAGCGCCTTTTTTGTATAAAGAAGGAAAAATAGAATACAAAAAATGGAATGCAAAAGAAAACATTAAAAAACATTAAAGAAAAAATTAATTTGGAGGATTCCTCAGCTCCTTGTACCACATCTGCCCGATTCTTGTGAGCTCCTGCACAAAGCTGTCTGAAACCTTGTAAATCTTCTTGTAAAGGTCATAATAGATGAGCCCCATGCTCTTCATTGGAGTGAGAATCCTGTCGTAAAACTGCCTTTTGTTGTAAGACAGCTTTATTGTCTTTCCGACAAAGGGAGCCCTGTTGACTTTTGTAACAAGCTTTCCCTCATGCAGCCTTGTTGCAAAATCAGACATCTGAGATTTTGTAAGCTCTCCCCCCTTCTGCTTCATCTCCCTCATCAGGGCTTCTGCAACAATTATCTGCTGCTCTGTTGCAAATATTACCTCGAATATGTCCTCAGGAAGATTAAACTTGTCAAATAAAATTACCATGTTACACCCCCTAAATCAGAAAAAAAGGATTACTAATATATAAATTTTACTCAATGATATATCAATATATCTAAATGGTGTTAAAATAATATTAAGTTTATACTAAAAGGTAAAAATCAACAATGGAGTATCAATTGCATTTTTCTGCTGAATTTTCAGCCATCTTTTTCATAAGATTTTTTTGAAACTTTTCAGCAAAATGTTTTTATAGTGCTCATTATGACTCTATCAGTAATGGAAAAAGAAGAGAGGAAATGGAGCCTGTCGGATTTTGACTATGAATTTCCACGGGAGCTCATAGCGCAGAAGCACGCAATTCCGAGAGACAGCTCAAGGCTCATTGTTGTGAAAGACAAAATTGAGCACAGCTATTTCTATAATCTTGCCGATTACATCAATCCCGGGGATGTGATTGTCCTCAACAACACAAGAGTAATCCCTGCAAAATTCTTCGGCAAAAAGGCAACAGGGGGAAAGGCAGAGCTCCTTCTCATCAGGCTTCTCGGGACAGGGAACTGGGAATGCCTGATAAACGGCAGAAACATAAAAGAGGATGACATCCTCTACTTCAAGGGATTCTCGTGCACTGTGCTTAAAAGGAATGAGGGCAAATTCATAGTGAACTTCAGCGGCCCCATTGAAAAATTAATGGAGTCATCTGGAGAAATGCCCCTGCCGCACTACATAAAGGAAAAGCTGACTGACCCTGAAATGTACCAAACGATATACGCAAAGAAAAAAGGCGCGATTGCATCCCCTACAGCAGGGCTTCACTTCACTCAGGAATTAATAGAAAGAATCAGGAAGAAGGGCGCAGTCTTTGTTGAACTAACACTGCATGTGAGCCTTGGGACATTCAAGCCAGTGCACAACATAGAAACCCACATTATGGATTCTGAGTATTATGAGATAAACCGGGAGTCTGCTGATACGATAAACAATGCATTCAAAAGCGGAAAGAGGATTTTTGCTGTTGGGACAACTGTATTAAAAACCCTTGAAACAGTGTCAGAGAACGGCATTGTAAAGCCCGGGAGCGGAGGCTCGCAAATTTTCATAAAACCGGGCTATAAATTCAACTCACCTGTAAGCGCAATAATAACGAACTTTCACATTCCCAAGTCAACCCTTATTATGATGATTGCTGCATTCGGCGGTTATGAGAGGATAATGGCTGCTTACAAGGAGGCAATAAGGGACAGATACCATCTCTTCAGCTTTGGGGATTCAATGCTTCTTTTCAGGGAAGGCGCCTGAACTTTCTTAAGAAATCATGTCACTCTTAAGTAGAGAAAAGTTTATAAACGTGCCTGTGCATCATTATTAAAAGGCAATACCATGAGCAAGCTCTCAGAGGTCAGGAAAAGAATACGCAACAATGTGAGCTGGCTTTGCGCGTATTTTTCTAATTTTGACTTGTTTTCAAGAGAGAGCAGAAAAAAATCATTGAATCGGAATACCGACCGAAAATTGCGGAGATTTCAGGGCTTTTGGAAATAATCCCCCATGCCCCTTTAGAAATTGATGAAATCTTCAATGCAGTAAGCTCATATGATGAAGAAAGCATTTTTGACATCAGGTGCAACTGCTTCTACGGAAACAATGAAAAGCCCTCTTCTGAGGCGGGAATAAACGAAAGCATTGTAGGGCTTGAGGAAAAGCTTATGATAAAAGACAGCCCTGAGGCAAGATTCATACTTTTCAATGCAATAAACCATCAGGCGGGAAAGCACGTTTATGACTTCAGCCAGAAGAAGTACAGATTTACGCATAACAACCTCCTTAACATAATAAAATCATCCGGGAATGAAAATCCTGTTGAAATGCTTAACCTTAATCCGGTAATGTACAAGAAAGACAGGAATTCTCTTATAAGCGCCCTCCAGGCAGGGAACATCTTTGATGTTGAATATGATTCTGAAACCGGGGAAAAAGGGAACTTGCGGATGAATAAAAACGAGTTTGAGGCATACCTTCTTCATGAGATAAGCTGCTTCCTTACAAAGAGCTTTGACATGGAAGAATTGAGAGAAAGAATCACAGAAAAGTCAAAAAACATCGCTGAAAAAATCTTCAGCTTCTACAAATGCGAACTTGAGGAGAATTCTGAAGTGAAAATTGAAAGCCTTGAAATGAAAACAAGGGATTATGAGATTGAGACAATGCTCCAGAAATACATACTTACCAACGAAAGAACAATTCAGCTTGACTTTGAATGGAAGAAAGGCGAACCTAAAAACAGGTATGGAATTGCCTTTGGACCTTCAAATGAAACGCTTTATGAATGCCTTTTAGACACATTTGACAAGAACCTGAAAGGGCTAAAGGACATCTTCCAGTCAATAAGCGACGAGGGAGTTGAATATTTTGAGAAAAAAAGCTCAAACTGCGTGATAACATCCTTTGTCATAAACTACGCAATGCGGTTTGGAAAAAAGACAAGAACATGCATTTCATTTGATGGGAAAGGAAGGGACTTCTTCCTTTCAGGAATAAGCCTCAACAGAAAGAAAGTTGAAATAGCAAATATGGGTGAATACGCCCTTTCAGGCGCAAATGACATTCCGCTTGAATACGAGCCTGATATGCTTGAGCTTGACAAGCCAGAGCGCGCGCTTGTGAAAGAGGAACTGCTTAAATCAATAACTCCTGAATATTCCCCTCTTATGGATTACCAAATTCAGGATATTACCCAGATTTTCTCGGCAGTTGAGCCAAAAAGGTTCTGCAGCCATGAAATAGACTATCTTTCAATAGGAAAAGCAGGGAATGATTTCATGAGATATTCAGACCTTTTCGGAATAAAATTCAATGCAGGAGTCCTTGGGGAAAATGCGCTTTCAGGCTCAAACGAGCTCTTCTCAAGCCATGACATAGAATATATTGATGTAAGAGAGGCAGGCGGAAATTTCATGCAGTATTCAACACTCATTGCAAACACGCTTAAGGCGGGAATCCTTGGAGAAAATGCACTAAGCGGATTCAACAAGGGGATAAGCTCAAGATTTGGCGAATATATCATAAACAGGATAATAATAGGCAAAGCGGGAAAAAATTTCATGGACTGCTCATCACTTACAGCAGAAAGCCTTAAGGCAGATGAGATTGGGGCAAATTCGCTTTGCGGAATGCGCGACTACAATCTGCCCCTTTTTGCAAGCCATAATATAGATAAATTAACCGTCAAAAAGACAGGAGAAAGCTTCATGAGATGCGCGCATATTAAAGCAAAAAGCATAAGAATTAATGAGCTTGGGAGAAAATCCCTGCGCGGAATGAAGAACAGGCTTGCTGAAATAAATGTCCGAGACCTTAAGATTGAAAAAAAAGGCAGGGATTGCCTTGAAAATGTCTTCCAAAGGAAAAAATAAGCTGAAAAAATAATCTGAAGAAAATTCTCACTATTGTTTTACCGCCTCTTTCTTTAAACGCTTTTTCATCCTCTTAACTCTTACAGAAATTCCGTTTCCATTCTCAGCAGATGAATTGTCAGAACTTTCAGAAAGAAGTGATTTAGGGAGAGAAAATACGCATCCGCAGTAATTCTGGCGGTAAATTCCAAGCCGCCTGCACTCAGAAATGCTTAATTCCATGCCTCCGCCCTTCTTGAAATCGCCTTCAATGAAAGTAAGAGAATGTTTTTTTGCAACATTTCTCCCAATCCTGTTTATTGTCTCTGCCTTTTTGTTGGAGCCAACTGAGAGTGTTGTTGCAAACAGGGAAAAGCCCCTCTTTTGCGCCTCAGCAGCAGCCACCTCAAGCCTGAGCGCAAAGCATGCATCGCAGCGCAGCCCCCCTTCTGAAAGTGCGGCGTGGTTTTCAACCTTCATCATTGAAGAAAGCCAGGAGTAGGCATCATAATCTCCCTCTATAAAAGGGATTCCCTTCAATGCGCAGTATCTGATTGCCTCTCCCTTCCTCTTTTCATATTCAGCCCTGGGATGAACATTCGGATTGAAGTAAAAAACAGTTATGTCATAGAGCTTTTCAAGATGAAACAAAGTTCCTATGAGGCATGGAGCACAGCAGGTGTGCAATAGTAGTTTTGGCTTCATGAGTAGTACTAAACCAAAGTTGCTTTTATTAGTTTCGATTAATATTTTAAGCAATCATCATATTTATATAATTTGGTTGTTTTGTATAATGTTTATGGACGCAAAAGAAAAAAGCCATGAAAGTTTGGAGGACAAGATAGGCTTTCTAGTTGATTTTTATACAAAGGTG
>JAPLZQ010000092.1 GCA_026394965.1 Candidatus Woesearchaeota archaeon | reverse complement strand
CAACTTTCAGGCTTACTCCGGAGAGTGCATTAACCTTTGCCTCTCTCATGCTGTATTCCTTGCATACATCCTTAAGCTCTATTATTGGTCCTTTGCTCATTTCAATCCTTCTTTTTCATTCTTGCTTTTTCATCCTTATTTTATCTGCATAATGTCAAAAAATTCCTGTAATCCCAATCATAATCTTGAAAGGCTTTTATTTGCTGATGAAAGCACATTTTTTATCCTGTTCATTTTCTTATCTGTTGCCGAATTGCCTGCAAGCATTTTTGTTATCATGAGATTAAGCTTTATGACTTCCTCGTGAATCTCCGGGCAAGATTCCATTTTCATGCTCAGCGCCGAAAACAGCCCCTTCATCTGCGAATCTCCCTCTTTTTGGCTTTTCTCAAAGCAGCGCAGTATTCCGATATCCTTCATAACCCGCTTTACCATCTCATTTTTTGCGCGCTCGCTTTCCTTTGCGCTTTTTTCAAACTCTCTGCCTTTTGCAGTCAGGGAATACTGCTTTTTTACCCTGGCGCAATTCTCCCTCTTCACAGAAAGAAGCCCTTCGGAAAGCAGCCCTTTCAGAAGGGGATACATTGAGCCTGCAGACGGCTTCCAGCCTGTTTTCATCTCAATGTTCTTCATCAGCTGATAGCCGCTTAAATCTCCGATTGACAGCTCTGAAAGCACAAGCATGGCGAGCCTGCCCCTGAGCATATTATCCAAGAAAGGCATTTCCATCTTGTGAAAGGTTTTTTCTTTATTGTTCATTCCTGCTCTGCTCAATTGCCCTGCTTAATATATCTTTACCGATACATCTTATCAAATATATCTTAAGCGATATATCAATAAAGATGCGTTGTGCATATCTTCCTTTTAAATATTTCGGAAAAAACTTGTCAAAAACCACAGTTAAATAAGGGTAGCCTAAATGTTGAGTTGGAAAAAACAACTTGTGGTTTTTGAGCACACAAAATTCCACACTAAGTTTATATAATTATCCAACACATTTATCAAAGACATGTGGAATTTTGTTGTTTAAAGATGGGAAACACATGCTCTGCGGGGGAAGAAATGGAAAAAGGAACTGCAAAAGTCAAGAGGGGATTCATGAGCATGCTGAAGGGCGGGGTCATAATGGATGTGACCAGCGCTGAGCAGGCTAAAATAGCTGAAGAGGCAGGAGCAGTGGCTGTGATGGCGCTTGAGAGGGTTCCTGCTGACATCAGAAAGGAGGGCGGAGTCGCAAGGATGGCGCAGCCAGACAAAATAAAAGAAATCATGAAAGCAGTAAGCATTCCTGTCATGGCAAAAGCAAGGATAGGGCATTACGGAGAAGCAGACATAGAAACCATTCTTGGAGAGGGAGTGGACTGCATAGACGAATCAGAAGTGCTTACTCCTGCTGACAATGAGCATCATATTGATAAAAATAAATATGAAATTCCATTCGTCTGCGGAGCAAGGAACCTTAGCGAGGCGCTGAGGAGAATAGAAGAGGGCGCTTCCATGATAAGAACAAAGGGCGAAGCAGGCACAGGTGACATAAATCAGGCGGTCTACCACATGCGCACAATGAGAAAGGAGATTGCACTGCTGGCAGGATATAATGAAATTGAGCTTTACTCAAATAAACATGGAAATGAGAAAAGAACTAATGATAAAACTGGCGAAGTTGAAACTTTTATAAGATGGCTGAAAGAGAAAAAACCAGAATTCTTTGTTGAAGGTATTGCAAATATTGCGGGCATGCTTAAAGTGGATGATTATTACAAACAGAAAGGAATACTTGGCTTGGACGATGAGCTCCTGAAGTTTTTCAGGGAAAATAAAATGCCCGTTGAAGCATTGAACAGCATAATTCATGAAAGGGCTGAGGACACTATAGATGCGCTTATCTACAACTATTTTAGAATAGAAGAACAATCTAAAAGAGACGAAATCAGGGAAAATTTCCTGAAAAAAATCGCATTGGAATACGGAGTTACAGAAAATCTTGTGCGCGAGGTTGCAAACATCTGCTATGACAAGAGCTTCAACACCCTGCCTGTTATGAATTTTGCTGCAGGCGGCATAGCAACCCCTGCGGATGCTATATTGATGATGAAACTCGGCTCTGACGGGATTTTCGTCGGCTCAGGGATATTCAAGTCAACAAATCCAAAAGAGAGGGCAGAAGCGATTGTTGCTGCAACAATCTACTGGGACAAGCCCGAAACATCGATAGAGTTATGGCATAACCTCGGAGAGGAAATGCCTGGGATAAGCTCGTCTGAGCTTGGAGAGGACAAGAAGATGCAGTATAGGGGAGAATAAACATTATCTGCTTACAACACTTCCCTTTCTTATAACAGTAATATAATTCCCGAAGGAATCAATCTCTGCAATTGTAAATCCCCTGCCCCGGTCTTCATTAATATCATAGCCTATCGTTACACCCTGGTCAATTTCCACATTCTTGTCTATTATTGCATTTTTTATATGGCAGCTTCTTCCGATTGATGTTTCTTTTCCGGGGTCTCCGCCCATAATAACAGAATTATCTATTTGACAGTATCGGTGAATGTATGTTTCAGGGGATATTATCGAGCCCTCAACCCTTGCTCCGCTTATTATCACGCCATCACACACAAGGGAATTTAGTGCTTCTCCTTTTTGGTTTGAATCATTGAAAACAGTTTTAGTTGGCGGATGGTCTGCCTGGAAGGTGTGTATCGGCCATATTTCTCCATAGAGATTGAATTCCGGGTTTACACCCACTAAATCCATATTTGCCTGCCAAAATGCAGTCAATGAGCCGACATCCCACCAATATCCTGAGTCTCCTGTTCGCTCAGTAAGGACTTTTATTCTCTTCCCGTTTTCAGCACGATATTCATAATCGCTTATCCTGTTGTCCTTATTGAAATCAAATGAGTAAACATTTTTTTCCTTAATCATTTTGGGGATTATGTGCTTTCCAAAATCATTCCCTTCCTGCCGGAGCATTTCCTCAAGTACATTATAGTTAAAGAGATAAACTCCCATTGAGGAAAATGCAAAATCTGGGTTTTCAGGCATCGGCTTTGGCTCCTTGGGTTTTTCCTCAAAATCAACAACCTTCTGGTTTTTGTCTGCCTGCAGGATTCCAAAGTCGCTGGCTTCCTTTATCGGCACCCTTACTGCTGAAATTGTTAAATCCGCATCTTTTTCTTCATGGAATTTTATCAGCTGCCGATAGTCCATCTTGTAAATGTGGTCTCCTGAAAGTATGAGCACCTTTTTGGGGTTTCTGTTTTTTATCAGTTCAATGTTCTGTCTTACAGCATCTGCTGTTCCCTGGTACCATGATTCACCTGTTCTCATCTGCGCAGGCACGTTTTCAATGAACTGGTCAAGTGTCCTTGGGAGAAAAGACCAGCCGTAAGCGAGATGATTGTTTAAAGAGTGGGATTTGTATTGTGTAAGCACATACATCTTTGATAATTTTGAGTTTATGCAGTTGCTCAGGGTAAAATCTATTATTCTGTATTTTCCCCCGAATGGGACTGCTGGCTTTGCCCTCACCTCTGTAAGAGGCATAAGCCTTGTTCCTGTTCCTCCTGCGAGAATTATTGTAATTATATCATCAAGCATTTTTTCACCTTAATAAAACAAATAGTCTATTCTGAGTATTTAAATTTTTCCAATAAATACCACTTATAAGTAGTTAACTAATCTTGGATTTTTTGGATAAGCTTTAAAACTGCCCTAAAAACAATGATGCCATGAAGATTGTGTGCGGAATTGATGAGGCAGGGAGAGGACCTGCTGTTGGTCCGATGGTAATCTGCGGCGCGTCTTTTCCCGAAAACATTTCCGACAAATTAAAAGAGATTGGAGTAAAGGATTCCAAGCTTCTCCTTCCTGAGGAAAGAGAAGAGCTTTTTGAGAAAGTAACTGAGCTCTGCAAAAAAAAGTATTATATCATAATTATAAGCCCCGATGAAATTGATTCTGCTGTTGCTGAAAAGGACCTGAACTGGCTTGAGGCAAGGAAGACTGCAGAGATAATAAATTTCCTGCGCCCGAATAAGGCAATAATTGACTGCCCAAACCCCAACACAAAATCTTATTCAGAATACATAAGGGAGCGGCTTATTGACAAGAAAACAGAGATTGTTGCCGAGCACAAGGCTGATTTCAAGTATCCCGTTGTTGGAGCTGCATCCATACTCGCGAAGGTTACAAGAGATGCTGAAATAGAGAAGATAAAGGAAAAGATTGGAATTGACTTCGGCTCAGGATACCCATCTGACCCCAAGACGAAGAAATTCATTGAGGAGAATTTTGACAACAAGAAGTTCGCATCAATTATCAGGCACAGCTGGAGCCCGGTAAAGGCAAGGGTTTCTGAAAAAGAGCAAAGCCGGCTTGGCGATTTCTAAAATATAGGCAAGGGCATTAATGTTCGTTATTATTTGCCTTGCCTATATCGAGAAAATTTTCTCGTAGAGAAAATATCTTTAGGGAAGCGTTCTGTATTTTGTGTTGAGAAGAGTCCATTCTATGAATATGAATATCACTGCAATGGATATCAGCGCGGCTGAAAGCCTTATTGAAAGCTTCTGGCTGGACATGTCTGCTATATTCTCATACGCATTCAGAATTGCCTGATTGTCAGATGCCCTGAAGTATTTTCCTCCTGTGCTTTCTGCAATGAGCTTCAGCGACTCTTCGTCAAGCATGGATATGAGTTCAGTCCTTATGAATGAGCCTCCCTGTTCAGAGCCTATTCCAATTGTATGAATTACGGTGTTCGCGTTGTTTGCGTGCTCAATCCCCTCTTTTACTTCAGCCCCGACATTGCTCTGTCCATCGGTAATGAGTATTACAACCCT
>JAPLZQ010000091.1 GCA_026394965.1 Candidatus Woesearchaeota archaeon | reverse complement strand
GAGGGATGGCATGACAAATATGTCCATCGCCTGGTAATAGGGAACAGTATTGCTCACTATCCCAAGGAAATGCACTCCTGTCCTTCCTACAAACATCCTTCTTATTTCCTCAAGCCCGTCGCCCACCACAAGGAGGTTTATGTTTCTGTTTTTCTTCCTGACTTTCCTGAAAGCTCGGTTAAGGGTTTTAAGGTCTTTTTCCTTGGAAAGCCTTCCGCAGTATCCCACTACAATGTTTTCAGGATTTATCCCTAAGCCCATCTTTGCAAGGCGCCTGTCTTTCGGAGGAATGAATTTTTTCCTGTCAATTCCGAGAGGGATTACCTTTTTTAGTGTCCTTATCCCCCTGTTTGAGAAAATCTCAGAAATTTCATTGCTTGGCGTGATTATCAGGTTGCACATTCCGTATATTATCCTTGAGAGGAGTATTATTATGAATTTTGTGACTGAGCCCATTATTCCCCTGAATCCCACATTTTTCAGGGCAACCTGCCACTCTATCACGTGGGTGAATATTACAATCTTTTTCCTGAGAAGCCGTGCGCACGCTATTGAATAAATCCCTATCGGCGCAATGGACTGCGAGAATATTATGTCTGACTCCCTTACCTTTTTCCAGATTGTTGAGATTTTTGGCGCGGCAAGGTTGAAATCGCCAAGCATTTTTTTGTGAACTGGAAAGCCGATTATTTCAACTCCTTCAAATTCCGGAAGCACGGGCATCTCCTTTCCGAACTTTGGGGCAAGGATTGTTATGTCAAACTCATTTTTGAGCTCTGGAACTATTGCAGTGACAAATCTGCTGACCCCATCCACCCTTGGAGGGAAGGTGTCTGTTGCAATCAAAAGCCTCTTTTTTTCCATCTTCCTTCTTACCTTGCCCGGTAAAACCTCTCTGCAAACCTGCATTCAGCGTTTATCCCGTTTAAAAAAGCTGAAATCACAACTCCCGGCATCAGAAAAAGCATTGAAATAAACTGGCTCTTGAATATATTCAATGCCCTCATCTTTGTTCCGAATGTGCCTGATATGTCCACATACATCTTTGGCATTTCCCTGTTTTTTATGTCAATGGGGTTCCATATGTCAAAAACATATATTTCCGGGTCAATCTTAGCAGCTTCAACAGCATTAAAAACAGTTTTGTATACTGCCCTGTGGTCTGGATGCGGGTCCTCTGATGAGTGCGTTAATATCCTATAGGGCTTTTCCTTTTCCACAATCTCCTTCAATTTCTTCTCCAGCTTCTTCTCCTTTATCTGCAGGAGTATTTTTCCCTCTTCAAGCCCGAAGAACACTGACTCGCTGCATCCCAGAATCTCATCTGCCTTTTTGGACTCCTTAACCCTCATCTGGACTGTGACTTTTCTCTGAAGCCAGACATGGCTCTTTTCGCCGTATGAGAATATTATTGTCTTTACCCTTTTCCCCTCTTTGACGTATTTCGCTATTGTCCCGCCTGCCCCGAAAACCTCATCGTCAGGATGGGCGCATATGACCAGGACAGTATCCTCCCTGAGCCCGGTTTTCTCATTTGGCGCTTTTTCATCTGCCATAATGAAGCAAAGAAATTAATTAGTATTAATAATTTTCTTTTAAGGTTTTTTGTGAATATGAATTATAAAAAATTATTATGAATAGAAAAATGGGTCGGCAGATACCTTTTAGTAAAAGCTATACTAAAAATGATGAGAACTCTGATTTTTCCCGCTTTATGAGTATTTCTTTTCTGCTTTGAAAGAATTAAAAAATGGGTCGGCGGGAATTTGAATCCCGGATACCTACGTCTTCAGCGTAGTGCTCTCCCAGGCTAAGCTACCGACCCAATCTGGGATGAATTTTAAAAATTGTCAAATTGCTTATAAACTTTTTGGAAATGCAGGTTTAAAGATCCTCTTCTCCGAATTCTTCCTCTTCGGTGTCCTCAGGTTTTTCTTCTTCTTCCTTTGGCTTTTTGGATGCCTTTTCCGGGGGGGATGCATTTTCGGACTTGCTGACTATTTCAAGCTTCCCGAATTTTCCTGTGGAAAGCTGAACCTGCCCCTGCCATTCGTTTGCATAGCCGTTCTCTATCTTGACAATGTCGCCCTCATTGACTTTTTCAATGTCATCATTCCATAGGGTGAGGCTTATTGAGCCTGATTCGTCCTTTATGGTGGCGTTTGCAACCCTTCCGCTCTTCCCGAATTTGGTGAATTCCCTGATTCCGCTCTTGTCAGTTATTTCGCCGCTGATGTCAATCTTTCCCTGTCCTGGTTTTATTTCGCTGATTTTCATAGCTTTTCAGAAATCAAGAGGGTATTTATAAATCTATTGCTTCTTTAAGAGGGCTGGGAATTATACAAAAAAGAAAAGATATTTTTTAGGGAATCCCTTCAAAACTTATTTCTTCTGATATGAGCTTTCTTATTGTTTCCTTCAGCTTGTCAATCCTGACTCTCGCCTGCTTTGTTGAGTCCCTGTCTCTTATTGTCGCGTCATTTTTTTCAAGGCTGTCAAAGTCAACTGTTATGCAGTAAGGAGTTCCAATCTCGTCCTGCCTCGCATACCTTCTTCCGATTGAGCCTGATTTGTCATATATGCAGTTGAACTCCTTCAGGAGCTCCCTGTAAATTTTTGAGGAAAGTGAAATAAGCTCTTCCTTGTTTGAGAGAAGCGGGAATACCGCAACTTTTATCGGCGAAAGCTCAGGCTTTATCCTCAGGACAATGTTTCCTCTTCCCTCATCATATTCATAAGCGTTTACAAGAACTGCAAGAAATGCCCTTTCCATTCCAAAAGTGGGCTCAATAACCCGCGGTATTACTTTTGACTTGGTCGGCTCATCAAAGTATTCCATGCTTTCCCCGCTCTCTTTTGCATGCTGTGTTAAGTCATACTGCCCCCTGTTTGCAATCCCGCCTAGTTCCTTTGAGCCGAACGGGTATTCATAGTCGACATCAAAAGTTGCCGAGGAGTAGTGCGAAAGCTCGCTTTTCACATGCTGCCTTATTTTTATCTTTTCAGGGTCAAGCCCTATTGAGAGGTACCATTTAATCTGCTCTGAAAGCCAGTATGCATGCCACTCGTCAAGCCTGCCCTCGCTTACCATCTTCCCGATTGTGACTTTCCTAAGTTCTCTCTTTCCTGCATCCTGGGTTTCTAAATCAAGCAGCCGGACTTCAGTTTTTTTGTGCTCGTCATCAAAGAGGAGGCACTTTTTCTCATTTGGATGTATGAAAAATTCAAACTCTGCTATGTGGAATTCCCTGCACCTGAAAAGAAAATCCCTTGGAGCAATCTCGTTTCTGAAGCAGCTTCCTATCTGGGCAATTCCGAAAGGAAGCTTCATTCTCATTGTTTCTGATACTGCCTTGAAATTAAGAAACATGCCCTGGGCTGTCTCCCCTCTTAAGTATGCAGTCATTCCATCTGAACCTATTGAAACCGGGAAGAGAAGCTTTATTTCCTTTGCTGAATTCCTGTCAAGCTCGCCATTGCAGAATTCGCACCTTGCCTTTCCAATCTCTGACTTGTCAATCTTGTTGATTTTCTTGCATTTCAGGCATGAGATTGAGATGTCGCTGAAGCTGTCTAAGTGCCATGACGCCTTCCATGTCCTGGGATGAGATATTATGCTTGCGTCTATTCCTATCATGTCCTCCCTGTTGTGCACAAAGTTCTTCCACCAGCTTGCCTTTATTGAATTGAAAAGTTCAACCCCTAATGGTCCTAAGTCCCAGAACCCTGATAATCCGTTGTATATCTCTGAGCTTTGGAAAACAAATCCCTTTTTCTTGCAGAAAACCGCCATGTCAGCGATGCTTTTTATCCTTTCATTTGCCATTGCGCTTTGCACCTTGAATAATAAGGATTAAGATTTCAGCGTTGTTTATAAATATTTTTCTTTGGCTGGCAGATTATTTTAAAATCGCAATGTATAAATAATCGATTAATATTTTTCAGATTGAAATGCAAAGCAAAAAGATTATCCTGTTTATGTTATTCCTCCTGCTTGCCCTCCCGATTGCAGTTCCTGCGAATTATTACGCAGATGTTGAAATATCAATTGATTCTTCTGGAAGGGCGCTGGTTTCAGGCACAACAAATCATCCAATTCTTTCAGTAAGCGAAAGCAACAGTTTCACTTCAAAAAACGGGGCTTACTGGCTTTTCAACATGAGCTTTCCAGAGAACTTCAGCGATTACATATATTCAGTCATCCTTCCTGCTGGCGCCTCAATTAACTACATCAAAGCTGAGAATCCTGTAAGGATTGAGAACTCAGGAGGGAGAATATCTGTTATAGGGATCGGGCATCTCCAGAAGTTTTCAATCGCAATCCAATACAGAATCTCTGAAAAGAAGGATTTCAGATACACTTCATTTATTATTTTTTCATCCTTGATTGCTGCAGGATTGATTTTATACCTGATTTCAAGAAGGCTTGAAAAGAAAAGCAAAAGCCCTGAAAATGAAAATAAAAATTGAAAAATAGGCGAAAATCCATTAAAAAAAAGGAGTTCCGGCGTGTTCCGTATTAAATTAAATGGTTTTTCTATCTTTCCGGGAATTAGATTCAACGCAAATCTTGAATCAGTTATTTTCAAATAAAATTTTTGAGGCAAGAAAGATTTATATACATATTAAACACATAAAAAATATGAAGTTCATAAGTAAACTCAAAAACATTCTATTCCATCCAAACGCTTTTTGGTCTGATGTATATGACGAGAAAGGCATTAAAGAAACATTAGTTTATTTGATTATTCTTATGAACCTGTCAGCAATTTTATATTTTTTGATAGTATTCATATCTTTAAATTTTGCTAAATCTAGTGGTGATTTAGGTTTGCCTGTTGTAATTAGGTTGTTAGGAAATACAATTAGTGTTTTCTTTCCGCTTTTTTTGGGCACTTTCCTTACTTCTGCTTTACTTCATTTATTTATTAAAATGTTTAAGGGAAAAGGAACTTTTGCCGAAACATATAAGGCAGTCGGTTATAGTGTAACTCCTAAGGCGGTTGGTTATATTGTAACTCCTTTTTCTTGGTTAATGGGAATGCGCGTTGTTAATCTGTTCATTTTAATTTATGGGCTTTATCTTCAATCATTGGGGGTAAGCAAGCTACACCAAATTAGTATGGGAAAAGCGATTTTGGCAAGTGTATTAGCAGATATAATAATATATGTACCGTTATCCTTTTTGATTGCTTTCGGAATGAATGTGATGTAATACCAATATTTTGCTTTCTTGTGAGTAAGCTTCGTTAAATGCATGTGTTCCGGCGTGTTCCGGCTAATTCCGGGCAAAATTAAAGGGTTGTTCCATCTTACTTATGCTTATTGCTCATCAAATGGGCATTTTTGGAGGTTTGAAAAATATGAACAAAAAAACATTTGCTGTTTTTGCAATCCTGCTTTTGGCAGTGGCGCTTTTGCCGCTTTTTGCAAAGGCAAATGAGGATAACAGCACAGAAAACAACGACATTGATGAAGAAAATGAAGAGAATGAAGCTCTTTTTGGCATCAATGAGACAGAAGAGCTTGAGATTGAGCCGATGGCAAGCCCATATGGCGCGATGGTAAGGCTTCTTGAGCTTGAAAAGTCAATCTCAAGGAACATCCTTGTTGGAGAAAACATAGTTGAGATAATCTCTGCAAGGAATTCAAGCCTGAATGTTACCCATCTGAACAGGATACTTGATGAGATGGAGCTTTTGCTTGATGAAGTTAAGAGCGCTCCAACATCCGGCGAAGGCTCAGAGCTTGCCCAGAAATTTGTGGACATGAAGCATGATGCAATAGCCCTTTCAAAAGAATTCAGGGAATATGCTAAACTGCTTATGCTTCCAAGAGAGCGGGCTGAAGTTGCAAAGAAGATTAAGGATTTGGACGAAAATGAGCTTCAGAAAATCAACAAGGCAATAAGAGATGCTAAGCACGAATTCAATGCCCAATACCTGAATGAAACCCTTCAGAGGCTTGGGCTTTCAAATGAGAACTTAATTAAGCTTGTTCAGAGCGGAAATGCAACGATTAAGGACGTCATGGAATCCCTGAAAGAGGCGCTGAAAAGCATCTCAGCAAAAAAAATGAATGAAGCAAGGCAGAAGATTAAGGAAAGCGAATCAAAAAGAGCTGTGCATGTTGATGCAGCAAACAGTGCAATAATCTCAAACCGTCTTGAGAGAATGAGCGAAAGGGAAATGGAGAGAAGCGAAAGGCTGGAAAACCAGAGCATCAAGGCAGAAGAAAATGGAAATTCCAGGGCTGCAAGGGTTCTTGAGCATCTCAGCGATTCAGCTGAAAAGAGAAGCGAGAATCTTGAGAAAATGAGCGGGAACGGGAATGGTAAGAGGTGAACAAGATGAGATATGCTGCACTGATTTTAATTGCAATATTTGCGCTTGCGCTTGTTACAGGGTGCGCAAATGTAAAAACAGACGGAAAGGGAACTCCATCCCCTGCTGAATCAGAAGCAAGCCCGGCGATTGAGGATGAGATTGCCGCAGGAATGCTGAATGACTCAACCTCAGTTGAAATCGGCGAGATGATGTAAAACCTTTTTTATTTTATTTTTCTTCCCATTCAATTTTCTTCTCAGCAAAAACGCAGGATACACCATGAGCACAGCAGCTGCCCCAGTTAT
>JAPLZQ010000090.1 GCA_026394965.1 Candidatus Woesearchaeota archaeon | reverse complement strand
GTCTCAATGCCAGGAATGATGGACACCATTCTTAATCTCGGGCTGAATGAGGATTCTTCAGCAGGGCTTTCCAAAAAGGCAGAGCCGAGGTTTGCCTATGACTGCCACAGGCGCTTTATCCAGATGTTCGGGAATGTTGTTCTCGGGATAAAGCATGAGCGCTTTGAGCATGTGATTTCAGAGATAAAGGAAAAAAGAAGATTGAAAGAGGACACAGGGCTTTCAGCAGATGACTGGAAAGAGGTAATAAGCGGTTACCGGGAAATAATCAGTGACGAGACCGGAAGCTATTTTCCAGAGGAGCCGAATAAGCAGCTTTTCATGGCAATTGAGGCAGTTTTCAATTCATGGAACAACGAGAGAGCCATAAGCTACAGGAAGCTCAACGGAATCTCATCTGAAATGGGCACAGCAGTGAGTGTGCAGGAGATGGTTTTTGGAAACATGGGCTCTGACTGCGCAACAGGAGTTGCATTCACAAGGAATCCTGCAACAGGCGAGAACAAGTTCTATGGGGAATATCTGATTAATGCGCAGGGCGAGGATGTTGTTGCAGGAATAAGGACTCCCAAGCCTATTTCAGAAATGGAAAAAGAGATGCCCAATTCATATAAGCAGCTTCTTGAAATCAGGAAAAATCTTGAAGCGCATTACAAGGACATGCAGGACATCGAGTTCACAATCGAGCACGGAAAGCTTTTCATGCTCCAGACAAGAACCGGAAAGAGAACTGCGCAGGCAGCTGTTAAGGCGGCTGTGGATATGATAAGGGAAGGGCTGATTCCAAAAGAGGAGGCAATCATTAGGATAGAGCCGCTTCAGCTGAACCAGCTTATGCACAAGATGATAGACCCAAAATCCAGGTTTAATGTTATTGCAAAGGGGCTTGCCGGAAGTCCGGGAGCTGCATGCGGGCAGGCTGTCTTTGACGCTGATGAGGCAGAGCTTCTTGGGAAAGAGGGCAGGAAAGTAATCCTTGTAAGGGCAGAAACTTCTCCTGATGACATTCACGGAATGGCAGCTGCGCAGGGCGTTCTTACAGCGAGGGGCGGATTGACAAGCCATGCAGCTGTTGTTGCAAGGGGAATGGGCAAGTGCTGCATTGTGGGATGCGAAGGAATAAGGATTAATGAGAAGAAAAAAGAGTTCATTGCAGGGGAAATAGTTGTTAAGCACCTTGAGACAATTACAATAAACGGAAACACAGGAGAAGTCATTCTTGGAGAAACACCGCTTGTTGAGCCAGAGCTTAGCAGAGATTTTGATGAAATCCTGAAAATAGCAGACTCATTCAGAAGGCTTGGGATAAGGGCAAATGCAGATATCCCAAGGGATGCAATAACAGCAAAGAAATTCGGCGCAGAGGGAATCGGGCTCTGCAGGACTGAGCACATGTTTTTTGCAGAGGAGCGCCTTCCGCTTATGCAGCAGATGATTCTTGCAGACAATGAGATTGACAGGAGAAAGGCGTTTGAAAAGCTTCTTCCGATGCAGAAGTCTGACTTTTACGGGCTTCTTAAGGAGATGAAGGGCTTACCGGTAATAATACGGCTTCTTGACCCGCCCCTTCATGAGTTCCTTCCGAAAAGGGAGGAATTAATGGTTGAGATTGCTGTTATGAAAGAAAGAAAAGAGGACAGCAAAAAAATAGGGGAAAAAGAAAAGCTTCTCGCGAGAGTTGAAGAGCTTCACGAGTTCAATCCGATGATGGGGCACAGGGGATGCAGGCTTGGAATAACTTATCCGGAAATTACTGAGATGCAGTCAAGGGCTGTTTTTGAGGCAGCATGCGAGCTTGTAAAAGAAAAGGTAAGCGTATTCCCCGAGATTATGATTCCCCTTGTGGGTGATGTAAAGGAATACATTAACCAAAGGGATATTGTGAAGAAGGCTGCTGATGAGGTAATAAAAAAATACAATGTGGAGCTTTCCTACAAGATTGGGACAATGATTGAGCTTCCGAGAGCAGCCCTCCTTGCAGATGAGATTGCAAAAGAGGCAGAGTTCTTCAGTTTCGGGACAAATGACTTAACCCAGACGACATATGGATTCAGCAGGGATGACTCGGGGAAATTCATAAAGTATTATGAGGAGCACAATATTATGCCTTCTGACCCGTTTGCATCCCTGGACCAGAAGGGTGTTGGAAAGCTTATTGAGATGGCGGTAAATCTTGGAAAGAGGGAAAATAAGTCGCTTGAAGTTGGAATCTGCGGAGAGCACGGCGGAGATCCTGAAAGCATTGATTTCTGCCACAGGGCAGGGCTTGATTATGTATCCTGCTCGCCTTACAGGGTTCCGATTGCAAGGCTTGCTGCAGCAAGGGCAGCAATAATGAACAAGAAGAATAAATAGAAAAATTGATTTTTATGATTTTTAAAATTAATCAAATTAATTAATAATGTCTTTTTTTTTAACGATTGCGAATAATTATTTTTTATTTTAAAAATTAATTAATGTTTTTTTTTAATAATTATAAATGATTATTTTTTATTTATTATTTATGATTCCCGCCTCTTTTATCGTATAAAGAAAAAGCCCTGATGCCCAGGCAAAAGGGAATTCGCTTTTGTAGAATAATCTTTTCACCGGCTTTCCATTTTCCTCATAAACCTCGTAAACACCGTTGCATTCAATTATCTTTTTTGCAATTTTTTCTGCCAGCTGCACTGATTCTTTTTTCATTCCCGCTTTTGCCTTTGCAAGGATTCCCGCGCATCCTATCCAAAGCCAGCTCATCCCGTTGTGGTAGTCCTTCATTCCTGCAGGATAAAGCAGAAAATCTATTTCAGAGAATCTGTATTTGGGATAGTTTGTCTTATAAGGAACTCCGTTTTCAAGCCCAAAATCCTTTATGCAGGATATTATGCTCCTGCTCTTTTTCCTGCTGCTTATCCCGAACATTATTGCAAGGAGGTTTCCATCTGTTGAGAAATTCCCATGGATTTTCCCGTTGAAATCTATCCAGTCATTGTAGAATTTTCCGTTCCAAAATTTTTCATTTATTTTTTCCCTTGTTTTCTGTGCGATTTCAGAATATTTTTTCCAGTCCTCTTTTTTTCCGATTCTGCGTGCAATTCTTGAAAATGCAGCGCATGCTTTATAGTGGCACACCTCTGTGTAAAGGACATTCCCTGACTTTTTCACGCAGTCAAGCCAGCTGCAGTAGTATCCTTCTTCAATGAGAAAATCCCTGTTTTTGTCAAGGGTGAAGTTCCAGTCCATGGCTTTTTTCAGCATTTCATAATTGTCCACTGCAAATTTTTTGTCATCTGATTTTCTTATGTATTCCTCTGCTGCAATAATCAAAAGCGAGTTCTGGTCAGCAGGAGTTTTTGGCATAAAGTTAGGGTAGTTCCTGTCTATTATGTATCTTGGAGCCCTGCTTTTTGTTCCGTCATAGAATTTTATCCCAAGAACCTTAAATGCTATGAATTTTGTTCCAATCCTCAGCGGAACCTGCCCGATTGAATCCTCATTTGAAAGGAAAAGCTCAAGGTTTTTTCTCACAATAGGATAATCTCCTGATGCAATTGCGCCAAAAGATGCAAAGAAGGAGTCCCTTGCCCAGTAATCCTCAAACTGCCTTCTTCCTGCTGCAATTCCGTATTCTGAATAGTCCTCTCTCAGGCATTTCTTTGCTATTTCCTCTGCTTTTCTTATGAGGTGGTTCATTTAGAATAATAATTATATTAAGGATTTAAACCTAATCATGTCCTGAGAAAGGTAACTATAAGCGTGCTGTTTCTTTGGCCAAGGGACGCATTTTCCGGAACATACGCTATCAAGTCAACTTTTCTTGTTTCGTTTTTTTCAAGGATGAAATCATTGTATGCTATTTCTATCCACGGCTTAAGCTCGCCCTCAACTTCTATCCTGACTAAAAGCTCCTTGTCATACTCGTTTGTGACTGCAAATTGGGTGTAGCCCTTTCCCAGGGGGGGTATTGCCCCGAAGAACATCATGTCCCTTTCTTTCCTGAGCCCTAACCCTACGTGCATCGGCTCTGTCACAGTAAGGTTTATCGGAAGGGTTCTTACTGCATAAACTTTTCCTGCAGTTCCTGTCTGGTATATTAAAATTGTTATGAATGCAGATATGCAGATTATCGCAAGAAAGACAAGTGCAAAATCAATTGTTCTAAGTTTTATCTTCCTGCCTTTTCCTGGATATTTTTTTCTCATTTTTCCTTAATCTTTCTTCTGTCTGTTCCTCTTTGAGATAATTATCCAGAATATTATGTTAAGCGCGATTAATGCAAGTATTGCTAGTGCAATCATTGCAGTAGTTGAGATTTTTATTCCTGATTTTACAGTTTCCTTCTCTTTCTCAGCCTCTTTTCCAGCAGGCTTGCTCTTTATCTCAAGAATTCCCTCTTTCTTTTCTGATTTTCCTGCATAATTGAGGCTTATTTCAATTGTGTAATTGCCAACAGGTATGCTTGTTGCATCCAGGTAGCCAGTCAGCGTTTTTATTTCCCATGCCCCGACTGTGTCTGCAAGAGTTTTGAAGCTTGCTCTGTTCCCAGCAAGCTTTACCTCAGCATATACGTCTTCCACTGGGTCGTTCCAGGCGCTTTCAATCCAAACTTCAAACTCGTTGAAACCTTTTTCAATGTAAGCTTCTTTTGTGTTATTCACAATATTAATCTTTAATTCTCCTATCCTGAAAGCAACTTCCTCTGTGCTTTTTGAGAATTCATCATACCTTAAATTGGCTTTTGCAGTGTATTTTCCCGCCTTAAATCCCATTGTCTCCATCTTTGCACTAAGAGTTCCTGCGAAAGTGGGCTCAAAGGCGCTTAGGCTGTCTGTCATTACATTTGTAACGAGAGTTTTATCTGAGGAATAAACATCAATGTCTCCTGAAACTGAATTTATGGTCTGGCTTCCCAGGTTTGTAAGTCCTACTGTAAAGAGCACAGGCTCGTTTATCTTTGCATCCTCTGCCTGAAGGACTGCATCCAGGTATTTCCCCTCAAAAGGGACATGTATGAAAAGAGGGACTCCTGGCGCAGCATAAACATTTATTCCTGCGTGCTTGTTGTATCTCTCCTCTTTTACCATTACAACCTGCCTGTGGCTTCCTGGCTTTTCAATTGCATCAGGGAAGCTCACTGTTATTTTGAAGTTTTTAACTCCTCTGGGTCCAAGCTCAAATGTTTGGGGCTCTGCCTTTATGTACTGGATAAGGTCGCCAACAAGCAGTATTGACACTCCCATCGCCTCATCCAGAGTGTTCATTGCAGTGTATTCAAGAGTGATTACCTCATTTGGGACAAAATCTATGTCTTGGGTGGAATACCCTATGTTCATTGCAAATGCTTCCTCTGCAAAAAGCAAAATCGCAAGAACAGGCATTATTGCAAAGATAATCTTGTTTGAAATTCTGAGAACCATTCTTTCCCTCTTTAACCACGATTTTTTTAAAGTAAATGAGAAATGCAATTATAAAGCTTTCTAAATAAAAATTAAATAAAAAATCAATAAAATAATTTGTTCAGTATGTTGTAAAGAATCCTACATCCACTGTCTTCAGTCCTGGCGCTGTCTGCGCTGACACTACAACTCTGGCTGCGACAAGTGTTATGTCTGCTCCGTCAACCCAGCCAAGCGCTGTTTTTGTTGAGTTTGAGCATACTGCTGTTGGGGTTCCTGTTGTGAGTGTTTTCCATTGGGTTCTGTTGGTTGCTGGGCATCCTTCGTAAAGGCTTGCGTTTTGCGCTCCGTATTCTGCAGTTGAGTTTGCTCCTATCCAGGTTGCTGCCG
>JAPLZQ010000089.1 GCA_026394965.1 Candidatus Woesearchaeota archaeon | reverse complement strand
CACCTGCAACTGCCCGGAGTTTCCTCTTTATTATCAGGTCAGGCTCGCCCTCCTTTATTGTTGAAGGGCAGCTGCAAAAAAGCTTTTTTCCTTCGAGCTGCTGGTGAATCTCAATCCCTGACTTAAGCCCTATCTCTTCGTAAAAAGATGCTCCCTTTTTGCTTATTTCAGATTCTTCCATTGAGATATTCACCTAAAGAAAATCAGTTCCGCTCCTTTCCGAAATCTCCCCCCTGAAATTTTTCAGGAGAAGATTCTCTTTTATAATTTCCGCCTTCTTGAAATTTGAAAGGAGCCATGCGAGCTTTATGAAAGTGGTTTCAGGAGTCATGTCAGAATAGTTCCCTATAACTCCTGCCTCGACAAGCCTTCTTCCCGGGCTGTAGACATTCATGTCAACCCTTCCGAATATTGTCTGGGTGCTCATTGCAACAATCCCTTTCTTTGAAAGTTCCTCAATTGCGGAAAAAATCCTGCTGTGCTCTTTTGTGAGCTCATCATTCTCTGAAATGGGCATGTGCCCCAGCCCAGTTCCCTCCAAAACAATTCCGTCAAATCCCCGGAATGCAGTAATCTCATCTGCGCTCATGTTAGGATGGGATTTCACAATTGCGATTTTAAGATTTTCATTGAAATGCGTAACTGAAAGACTCCTTTCTTTGTTCCTCTTGGGATATTCCTTTTTTATGAATTCAATCTTCTCTTCCCTGAAATTGACTCTTGCAATCAGCGATGAATTAACTGGCTTGAAAGCATCCCTCCTTGATGAATGAAGCTTCCTGGTTTTGCAGGCGGGAAGAACATCAGCCCACTCATCGCTCATTTCTGAATGCATGCATATTGCAACTCCTGAAAAATCTGAATGCGAAACGAAGTATGCTGAGGAAATGATATTGTAAACCGCATCAGAGCTTCCCCTGTCCGAGCTTCTTTGAGAGCCCACAAGGATTACTGGAATTGAAAGATTCTCAAGCATGAAAGAAAGGGCGGCTCCAGTATAGTGAAGGGTGTCTGTTCCGTGCGTTATTATTATGCCGTCAGTTCCAGATTCAATCTCTTTTTTTATCTCATCTGCAATCAGATTGTAATGCGAAAATCTCATGTCATCTGACATCATGTTCCTTATGAGCCTGCTTTTGATGTTTGCAAATTCCTGAAGCTCTGGAACAAGCTCAATAATCTCCTCTGGGCTGAACTGGGCTTTCACTGCTCCTGTTTCATAGTCCACTCTTGAAGCAATTGTCCCGCCGGTATGAAGTATTGTGATTGTGGGAAGATTCTTTTTTGCAACAAGCTTTTCCTTTTTAATTTCGCTTTCCTTATCGATTTTTTCGCTTTTTTCCTTCAGCTCTGAAATTGAAAGAATATCCTGCTTGTTTATCCCTATGTTATAGCCGTTTTTCAGCTTAATGAAAAGAGCGCCGTCTGTTTCGGGCATAAGGATTCCCTCAAAATCTCCCTTTTTTGTTCTTACTGCAGCATATCTTCCAAGATTTTTTTCAACAAGCTTTTCTTCCATGAAAAATCACTCTCAAAGCTGAACATTGTTTCCTATAAAAACAACCTCAACATTAAACTTTTCCTTTAACAGCGGCATAAGCGCCTTTACTCCTGTTGTCTCAGTTGCGTAATGCC
>JAPLZQ010000088.1 GCA_026394965.1 Candidatus Woesearchaeota archaeon | reverse complement strand
AGAATGTCATTCAGCACTTCCGGTTTTTCTGAGAACGCTTTTATCATTTTTGCTTTGGTGTCGAAGCCGAGCGCTTTTAACACGATGAATATGTTCAGGTTTTTAGGCGACGCCGGGAACGAAATATATGTGAGCCCGTCGTCTTTTCTTTCGAGCTCTATTTTAGCGCGGAATCCGCCTTTGACTGAGAAAATTCTTCCGACAACCAAGTGCTTTCCGCCTTTGGTTTCTTTTGACACTATCATCCTGTTCGGCGCCAAATCTTCGACGGACACGAGAACGCGCTCGCTGCCGTTGATTATGAAGTAGCCGCCCTGGTCGTCAGGGTCCTCGCCGTGCTCGATAAGCTCCTCCCTGTTGAGCTTGCTTAAGTGGCACTGCTTGGACTTGAGCATTATCGGGATGTTTCCGATGTATGCTGTGAACTCCTCCCTCTGAACGCCGTCTATATGGACGCTCATGTTGAGCTTCATGGCAGCAGCATAGGTTATCTTCCTGAGCCTTGCCTCAACCGGGAAAACCGGCCTTGAGCTTCCATCTGCCTCGACAAGCATCGGGTTCTCAACACTTATCTTGTTGAGCCTTATCTTGTATTCATCGACATTGTGGGGGATTATTGTCGGCTCAGCCCGTTTTCTATGAAATTGTTGAACGACTCAATGTCTGACTTCACAAATGACTCAGACTCGAAATATTTTTTGCAAAGGATTCTTCCAGCTTCATTCAAATTTTACCACCCTGTAGAAAATTGATTCGCCCGCAGTCGGGCTCTTCCTTAAAATCTTGATAACATCGCTGTCTTTCACATCCAGGTGCGCAATTGCCGCATCGGACTTAAGAATCTTAGGCAGCTCATTTTCAGTGATGTTGTATTTCTTCAGGATTTCCTGTTTTTCGCTCTCAGAAAGCTTTATGTGCTCAGGCACAAGGTTGTGTTCTATCTTTTTTGCCATTTTTCTCCCCAAATTCCCCCCTCTTTTATTCGCATGAACGCCATGGGCCGGAGGGGATTCGAACCCCCGACAACCTGATTAAAAGTCAGGTGCGCTACCAGGCTGCGCCACCGGCCCAAACGCCCTGGCCGGGATTCGAACCCGGGTCGGAGCCGTGACAGGGCTCCATGATAGGCCGCTACACTACCAGAGCATTGTTTTTTTATGGTGATAATGGTGATATGCGACTGATTTTCCGGTGAGTGAGAAAGTAAATGGGTTAGGCTGCATTATGATTATCTCTGTTAAAGGGAGAGTCCGCCTGGGATTTAATAGCTTAATTTTATTAAATAGTTTGGCACTCCTTTTTAAATCTTTTGGTTTTTTGTATTGGAAACCTGCTCCAGAAAAATCAGGGGTCTTATCGCAAAAGAGGGGATCTTTTCAAAAGAAAGTTTTATTAATAAATAAAAAAAGGCATTATTGATGAATGCCCAGGAAAAAATCAATGCTGTTTCCACGCTCGCGAGGCTTATTGGCGATTATTATGTGAGCATTTATAATCTTTCTGAGCTGCTTAAGACGCTGTCCTTCCTCTTCAAAGAGGATGAACCTGCAAAGAAATATGCGAATGAAATAGCAAGAAATGAGAACATGATTTCAGGAACCGGAGTGAATTCGCGTGCACTTATCCTTCTTGAAAAAAATTCCAGCGCAAAGCTTGAAAAGATTAATGAGCTTATCAGGATGATTTCCATTCTTGGGAAATCCACTTCACCTCTTGAGAATATCCGCGCTGATGCAGGAAACCCGATAGATGCGTATTTAAAGATATATTCATCAATGAACGGGATTACAAACAAGTATTCTGGATATAAAGCGCACAGGGAAAACCTGAAAAAGGCGCTCTATGAGGCAGTTTCTGTTTTAAATTCTGAAAAGGATTATTTTCGGGAATTGACAAGAAGCGTTCCCAAAAAAGACATTCCATATTATAACTCCAAGCAAAGAAGATTCATACAGCTCTTCTCAATATTCCTCAGCAAGAGAAAAAACATTCTTGCAGTTATGGATGAAATTGACCGCAGTCTTGATGAGATAAGAAGAGACAGGAGCTTTATTGATGCGATAAGGGAGTTCAGGAAAAATTTCTCATTCAATGTGAATCCCGGTGCAATAAATCCCGCTCTATCCGGAAACATTGCTGTAAAAGTCAGGATGGGGCTTTACCATGGAGAGGGCATAAATGCAAAATTCATTGAGAGCCTTTATGCCAATTACATAATGCCCGGCGAGCAGAGATTCGGCTCAATGAAAGCATTTTGCATGGAGATTGAAAAGACAATAGTGAATGTGATAAATCTCATCGTAAGGGACTGCGCACAGCTTTTTATCCGGGTTTACGGGAGAAGGATGAATATTGAAATATTCCTGGATGTAAATGAAAATCAGAGTGGGTATGCATCTGTGCTTTACCAAGATGAAACCTTACGAAGCATGAGAATAAGCATAAACTCAAATTATCTCTGCTCTGTTGTTGAGCATAACAGGTTCGGAAGCCTTGAAGCAACTCTTGTGCACGAGATAAACCACCTCCTTGACAAGAATCTTTCCCATTCATCAAGTGTTATTTATCGGATAAGGGATGAGGGCATTGCAATGTTTTCAGAATACGCATATTCCAGAAAGGAGGAAATTCCCCACTTTTTGCAGAATAATTATGACCATGAGCTTATGCTTAAGCTTATGGAACGCCCGATAAACAGCGCCCAATTCATTGAAAGGATTGAACAAGTGCGCGGGAGTGCGCCTTACAAGATTGGCTTTTTCATGTGCCTTGTGTGCTATTTCGCACTTCTCAGGAGAAGATTCGGGCTTAAGCCGAACATAAGAAATCTTTCTGAGGTTGTTCTAACATCTGAGGCAGATGAAGCCCGCGAATATGCCAAGATTGTTCTGAACCAGATGAGAAATGTAAGAGTTCCTGACTTTGGAATGCTTTACATGAAATACTCGCAGGAGATAGGAGTTCCTCTCATCTTCACCCCTGAATTCATAAGAATGAATTTTGTGTGAGAATAATTTCTTTAATTATTTTTTTCTTTAGAAAAATGAAAATCCCCTTCCCCGGACTTGAACCAGGAACCTTCCGGTATCGGCTGTCCCATTTTCATCCATCCTCGCGATGCGAGTAAGTCCATGGGAATCTACAGCCGGACGCTCTAGCCATTGAGCTAGAAGGGGTTTTTCCTTAAAAACTCAGGAGAAATGCGCGGTTTATAAAGTTTTCTTTATTTCCTTTTTTTGGCTATTGCCATCCCTAATATTCCCAAGCCGAGCCCAATTAAAATTCCTCCAACCAGCTGGTTTAATATAAAGCCAAACCCCATTCCGACAAAAAGTCCGGCAGGCACAAAGAGTGCGTTTATGTCTTCATGTGATTGTTTAATTTGTTTCATAATCATTCCGTGAATTAAAAAGTATATAAAACTTTTTATTTAAAACTTTTTATTGAATTCCAAGAAAGAAATGATTTAACAAAATCATAAAAAAATAAAAAAATGTTTATTCCTCTATTTTCTCTCCTGTTTCAAGGGTTATTCTGTTGGAGCGCACAATTGCCTCCTTTTTCTTGAAGACATATCTCACAACAGCAGGAGGCAGGGTGAAATAGCCTATTATGGTGAGCTTTGAGCCTATCTTGTAGCTTATCAGCCTCTCTTCATACCTGTCCAACGGCCCTATGTTCCACTTGACAATTGTGCCCCTGAAGTCATGCTTTGTGATGCTGTCCGGCTTAAGAGTTCCTGCCTCAAGGTTCTTGTCAACATCGGCAATGTCCGGTATTGTTTCTGCAACCTTGACATCCATGACGCTCTTTCCTGTCCTGTTCTTTATCAGGAGCTGAACCTTAAGCCCATAGATTCCTCCGTCCTTCTGCCTTGTAATGCTCGCCTTCTTTATGATGATAAGCGGGCTCCTTATATTGTAATACACGAAAACAGAAGAGCCTATGAGGACAAGCAGGATGAAAAGCCCGAGATATGACTCAACTATCACAATAGTTGCTTTTGCCTGGGGCTCAATATCAATGCTCCAGCCGAGGTATTTCACCTCGTCAATCCTGATCCACTTTGCCCTTGGGTTTGTGCGCAGGAAGAGATTCCTGAAAAAGCCCACATGCTTCTTTGCAAGGTATGTGCCTTTTGAGTTCCCCTCATTGGATACTGTGATTGTTGTCTTCTTTCCTAGGAAAAGATTTTGGACTTTCTCGCTTTCCTTCATTGAAGAATAAGGAATTATCTCAAATTTCTTGCTTTCAATTGACTTTATCAGTTTCCCTGATTCAGTCAAAAGGTTGATTGTAAGAGAATCCTCAACTGGCTTTTCTTGAGAGTTAAGCTCAATAAGAATCTCATAAGGCAATTTCTCAAGAATCCCCAGGTCAACTGACTCCTCTTTCTGGATTAATCCGAGAGCATCAGAAATTTGTATCTTCAGCCCGCTATAAGCTACGGGCATCCTGTTCTCAAGCAGGATTGCAACTTTCAAGGGCTCTCTCGGGTCAACTTTCAATGGCACATCTGCTCCGAGAACAATGCTCGCCGCATACTGCTTTCCCTCTGGAACTGCTGTAACATAAACAGAAAGAATTATGCTGTGCTCAATCCCACTTGAGACAGATTTTACTGTGACAACCATTTCATACTTTCCGTAGCTCATCTCCTCGATGGGCATATTGCAAGCTCAAAGGAAGCTGCCTCAAACAGGTTTGCCTTGTTATTTATGGCTTTTGACACTATCATAAAATCCTGCGCGCTTGCAAAGAGCGGGGACAAAGCCAGAAGCAAAACCAAAACTGCGAAAAATTTCTTGCGCATATTACCACCTTGTTTTTTTATAAAAATAAGACTAATCCAGCCTGAAAAATAATAAAGCGGCTACAGCCGCCTCATTCTTTCAATAATTAAAAAAAGTGGATTTACTGGTATAAATATTTTTCTATATTAATATAGAGTTTATTACTAAAAAGGTTTAAAAAGTCTATTTAAGTGAACGGGGAGGGAAGGGGGAATGAAATGTTTTCGGATGCTGATTCAAGATTTTCAAGAGAAGGGGATTTTCCGTTTCTTTTTTCAGCGCATGAAACAATATAAGCAACAATCTTCTGAACAATCTTTTCAGGTGTTGATGCCCCTGAGCTTATCCCGAGAGAATTGATTTTCCAAAACCAGGGCATTTTCATTATTTTTTTAATTTCCTTTTCATCGCCAACCAAAAAAACATGGCTGCAGCAGCCCTTTGCTGTCTCAAAAAGGCGCATTGAGTTTGAGCTTTTCTTTGAACCTACAATAATCACTGCATCGCACTTTTTTGAGAGAGCTTTTACTGCATTCTGCCTGTTCTCTGTTGCGCAGCATATCCCCGAGGACGGAACTTCAAGATTGGGAAATCTCTTTTTCAGGAAAGAGAGTATCTTGTCCCTTTCCTCAACTGAGAATGTTGTCTGGACAAGGCATGCGATATTCTTCTTATGAAGGACAATTTTTTCTGCATCAGAAATATTTTCTATTACTGCCATAGGAGCTTCGCCCTTTAATCCTTCTGCCTCAGCATGCTCGCTATAGCCAATCAGGATTATTGAGAAACCCTTCCTGCTGTATTCCCTGGCATCTGAATGCAGCCTTGAGACAAACGGGCATGTCGCATCTATAACTGATAAGCCGCGGGCAAATGCATCATCTCTTATTTTTGGGGAAACACCGTGGGCGCTTAAGATTATCACACTACCTTTAGGAACATCTGAAAGTGAATTGACAAACCTTGCGCCGTTTTCAGAAAGTATCTTTATCACATGCTCATTATGAACAATTTCATTGAGAACATAAACCTGCTTTTTAAATTTCAGGATTGCATTTTCAACAGAACTTATTGCACGCTCAACCCCGGCGCAGTATCCCCTCGGACTTGCAAGAATTATTCTTTTCAGCATTTTTTGAATAATATTTAGATATTTCGTGGAACTTGCGAAGCAATGTCCCACTTGACTGCTTTTACTGAATTTTTTCGCAAATTCTTTTTCAGTTATTTCGTGGGACTTCACGCCCCACTTGACTGCTTTTACTGAATTTTTTCGCAAATTTGTTTTCAGGTATTTCGTGGGACTTGCGAAGCAATGTCCCACTTGACTAGTTTCGATTAAACCTTTATTCTCAAAGGTTTATGGGGCTGCCG
>JAPLZQ010000087.1 GCA_026394965.1 Candidatus Woesearchaeota archaeon | reverse complement strand
CAGACGGGTTTCTTATGCTGTCCACCACTAAATCCCTTCTTCCTGATTTCTGCTCATCCTTTATCCATTCAGAGGTTTTTTCAGCAAGCACTCCTGCACCATATCTTATGCGCAGCTCGTTTCCAGTCCTTATCATGTTATCCCGGGAAGGCTCCTCTTTCCTGCTTTTGAGCTCCTGCCTTATCACATCAGAAAGAGAGTAGTATTTGAATCCCTTTTTCACAAGATGCTCTGCAACTGTTCCTTTTCCCGCGCCTATAGGACCTGTTATACCTATTATCATTATGCTTAGCCCCCCAGTCAAGGGATTCCCCAGTGCATTTTGTTTTAAAAACATTGTGGTTAAACAAAAGTTATTACGCACTACTGAAATGTATTTATACCCTTTTGGGGTTTAATCAGTAGAGGGGGTGCAACACTGCACAAGTATTTTTTCAGAAAATATTAACTACAATTCAACTCTTAGTAATAGCCCTTTTCGCTGAGGTGCAAAATGGCAGATGCGCAGTATGAGAAAATTGACTTTTTAAATCCGGGTTTTGACTTGAACTCTCTTGAGGCAAAGCTTAAAGTGATTCTTGAGGAGTATACCCCAAACGGCGAGAAGCTTGTTGCAAAGGCAGCAAACCTTTGCTATTCAGGAAAGTCAATTGATGATTTGGATGAGTCTCTCACTAATGAAAAGCAGGAGCGCATAATAACTCAGGTCACTGGCTCAGGGCACCTTTCTGTTCTTGAGCACATCTCTTATTCATTTCTGATTGATGGGATATCAAGAGCATGCTCTCACGAGCTTGTGAGGCACCGCATTGCATCATATTCCCAGCAGAGCCAGCGCTATGTCAACTACGCAAAAAATGCCTCTGCAATAAATTTTGTTGTTCCCCCGGAGATATCAGAAAATCCAGAAGACAAAAAATTCTTCCTTGAAAACTGCGCAAATGACTATAATGAATATGTTGACTTAGTAAACAAGGGCTACTTTCTTGAAGATGCAAGATATCTTTTACCCAATGCAGCATCAACAAGGATAATGGTTACGATGAATGCGAGAGAACTTCTTCATTTCTTTGAGCTTAGAACCTGTGAGAGGGCGCAGTGGGAAATAAGGGACATGGCAAAAAAGATGCTTAAGGAGTGCTATAAAACAGCCCCAATTATTTTTGAAACGGCAGGCCCTGAATGCATCTCATCTTACTGCACGCAAGGTGAGTTGAAGTGCAAAAGGGATATCTCCGAAATAAAAAAGGAATTTAAGGCTTTGAAGGGATTGAAGGAATGAAAAATGGCTCTTGAAAATCTGATTTCATATTCCCTGAATAAAGAGGGCGCAATAATTGTGATTGACGGCGGCGATGGCTCTGGGAAAACCAGGCAGACAGCCCTTTTGATGGATGAACTGAACAAGATAAAAGAAAGTTCAGGGCTTTCCCTTGAAGTTGGCACCCTTGATTTTCCCCAATACGGAAAAAATGTTTTTGCGGATTTTACAGGGCGCTACCTTAACGGCGAATTCGGGGATTCGTCAAAAATGAACCCTTATTTTATAATTCCGTATTTCGCTTTGGACAGGTTTTGTGAGAAAAAGAATCTTCTGAAATTCAAGGAAAAAGGAAACATCGGAATTCTCAACAGGTACACGACTTCCAACCTCGGGCACCAGGCAGCAAAGTTTTCAGATGAGAACGCAGCATGGAAGTGCGCATCTTTCATCGAGCATATGGAATATGATGTTCTCGGGCTTCCCCGCCCTAATCTTGTGTTTTACCTTGATGTGCCTTGGGAAATCGGAAAACTCCTTATAATGGCAAAGAAAGAAAGGGCTTACACAAACGGAAAAATTCTTGACGGGCATGAGAGCTCATCTGACTACCAGGACAAGGCAGCATTTTTCTTCGGGAAACTTTGCGAAAGCCGCGCACCTCATAAATCAGAGCATGAATCCTGGATTAGAATTGACTGCAGCAGGAATAATGAGTGCGCTTCTGAAAAAGTGAAAGAGCTTGAGGCTTTTCTCATATCTGATTTTACAGAAGAAGGGAAAGCAAAAGTCAAGGATGAAATTTCAAGGACGCTTCTTTTGAGCCCGGATGAAATCCACGAGAAAATAACAGAGAGCGCAGATGAATATTTCAAAAGTGAATTATTAAAATAGAAAGGGAAAAATTCTGCCATAAACATTATTAAGATTATTTTTCTTGCTTTTTATTATGCTGTTAAAGTTTAATAAATCATTTTGAAAAATTATATAAACAAGGGCTCCAATTATTGCTTTAGGGGGGGTGATTTGCGCTTCTGAAGAATAGGCTATACTCGGGTGTGAAATCCTGATGAGATTTTACGCACAAAACCATCAAGCTTATTAATCAGTTGTGTAATACTTATGCACTACTGCTTAAAATATTCACAGTTGTATGATAAAGTGACATTGAGCAGATAAAAATGGAGGAAAGAAAATATGTTAGTTCATTTGAATAAGGAGAATTTTGTGAAGGAAGTAAATAACAGCAGCGTGCCTGTGCTCATAGACTTCTGGGCATCCTGGTGCGGGCCATGCCAGATGATGGCGCCTGTTTTTGAGGAAGCATCAAAGGATTATGAGGGAAAGGTTAAGTTTGCAAAGCTTTCAACAGAGGAGGAATCATCCCTTGCAGCAGCATATGGGATTCAGGGCATTCCCTGCATGGTGCTTCTTAGCAAGAACAAGGAAATTGGAAGGATTGTCGGGTTCATGCTTAAGCCAGTCTTAAAGGCAAAGCTTGATGAGATTATAAAAAAGAATCCTGAAGCATTCAGGAAATGAAGAGCAAAAAAATGATATCCTTTGCCTGCAAACCGATAATTTTTGATGAGCTTCTGAAATGCAGCTTTGGGCTGAATAAGACAGAATACTCTGTTTTTATGCTCCTCATCGCAAGGGAGAATGAAAAAGCCGAAGGGTTAAGCGTAAGCGAAATTGCAGTGCGCCTGAAAAAGGAGAGAACAGTAATACAAAAGGCGGTAAAAAGCCTTTTTGAAAAGAAGATGATAAAGCGGTTTCAGGAAAACCTTGAAAACGGCGGATACAAGTTCAGCTATTCTCCAGTTGAAAAGCGCGAGATAAAAGAGAGAATTATTGAAACCATAAGAGGATGGGTTTCAAATGTTGAAAGCACAGTAACAAAATGGTGATGGGCAAAATGGAAGAAAAAGAAAAATCAAAGAGGATTCTGATTACCGGCTCTGCAGGGCAGATAGGCTCTGAACTAACTCCAGAACTCAGGAAGATTTACGGAAATGAGAATGTAATTGCAGCAGTGCACAGGAAAATGCCAGATGACTCATTCATAAATGCGGGTCCTTTTGAAATTTTGGATGTGTCAGACAAGGAAAGCATGAAAAGCGTAATAGAAAAATATGATATTGGAACAATCTACCATCTTGTCTCAATTTTATCTGCTGTTGGCGAAAAAGAGCCTGAGCTTGCATGGAATGTCAATATGAACGGCTTGAAAAATGTGCTTGACCTTGCACGCGATTACAAACTTAAGGTGTTCTGGCCGAGCTCAATTGCAGCATTCGGACCTACAACACCCAGGGATAACACTCCCCAGAAGACAATCCTTGAGCCCTCAACAATGTACGGGATAACAAAAGTTTCAGGAGAGCTTCTTGCATCCTACTACTTCCAAAAATATAATGTGGACATAAGAAGTGTAAGATACCCCGGGCTCATAAGCTACAAAACCCTTCCCGGAGGGGGGACAACTGACTATGCAGTCGAGATTTTCTATGAGGCATTAAAAAGGAAAAAATACACCTGCTTTGTAAGAGAGGATACTGTTCTTCCCATGATGTACATGGCTGATGCGATAAGAGCGACAATACAACTCATGATGGCAGATTCATCAAAGATAAAGATAAGGACATCCTACAATCTTGCTGCAATGAGCTTCTCTGCAAAAGAGCTTTCTGATGAGATAAAAAAGCACATTCCTGAATTCAGGTGCGAATACGCCCCTGACTCAAGGCAGAAGATAGCTGACTCCTGGCCAAGGAGAATTGATGATTCCTGCGCGAGGAAAGACTGGGGATGGAAGCATGAGTATGACCTTGCAAGGATGACTTCAGAAATGCTTGAGAAGCTTGAGGAAAAGATGAAAGGAAATTGATTTTTATCTTGAAGATTATCTTGCTGTAAAAATGCTGTAAAAAAAAGAGTTATTTTAAGAAAATGGGATTGACTGAAAGGATAAAGAATGCATTGGGAAACAATAAACTTACATATTATATTATTATTGCATTAATAGGGATAATTTTAGCCCCGTTTTTCCTAAGAATAATTTCTGAAAACCCAAAATTCAACGGCCCGCATTATTATGAGTATTACACCTCTTCAATACTGATGGCTGAAGCAATCAAGAGCCTTGATTTCAAAAGTTTAATTTATTTATATGCGGGAAGCTACTGCGACAAGATGATATTCCTTTTAAGAATCCCTGTAATGCTGATTTTCGGATACAGCCCGACATTATTTGTCTTCACAAACTACATTGTAAACATAATCCTTCTCCTTTTTCTCTATAATGCAATGCTGAAATTTGAGAGGACAAAAGAAGAAAACATCCTGAACATAGAAGAGCCGGAAAAAACAGCGCTATTCTTCATTCTCTTCATAATGGCAAGCTACTTCTTTCTTGAGCTCCAGCTGAGCTTCTACATAGACCTGACATACTTCCTGCTGTGCGCGCTATTCCTGATATACCTGTGCCTCTTTAACAATGACTGCACAAAAAACAACATCACTCTTGCAATAATAATATTCCTAATGATGATGGCAAAGAACACAAGCTACATACTTTTCCCAATATTCTTCGCAATGTCCGCCATACATTTCTTAATCACAAAAAAAGAAAAAAAATGGCAGTACCTGAAAAGGCTTGCAATAATATTCACAGCAGGAACAGCCCTTTACTTACTTATCGCCACTGGATTTTCACCGGGCTTGATAAATATGGAACTTTCACGCGGATACACAATGAGCGGCTCTCCTGACCTCATATATTATGAAGGGATGATGCCTAAAATTATTCATTTTGCGTATGCTATAATCAAGAGAGGAATAGAAATCAATGATTATGCCTTCAAAAAGTTCAGCTCCGCATGGCTTTCAGTCCTTGTTTACATTGCTGCAACATATTATGCGATTAAGGGAAAAAACAGGTTCATCTTATATTTATTCATATGTTCAGAAATTTTCCTGCTCTTCTTTTTCAACATAAAGGGGCATCGGTATGAATTGCGGCTGCTTACTCCGATGTATTTCATCTATTTTTACATGTTTTATTTTTTAGGAACTGATATTTTAAGGAAAATATTTAAGAAAAATTTATGGACTGCAGCTGCTGTTCTAATTATTTTGCTGGGCGTAATCAACATGAGTTTTTTAATCAAAAACTCATTCTCTGGTGAATTTAAAACATATTATTTAAGATATGCTGTTGGAGCAGTTGAACTTGTACCTGAAAACATAAAGTTCAATTCAGTTGTGTATATTCCATATGACGCAAATTTAATTCAAGATTATTTTGCGGATTTAATTGATTATGTAATGGAAGAAAAAATTGCAAAGGACAGCGCGGTTTATCAGCGAATGGCAAGTCTATGCAAGTTTGAAAAGAGATTCTGCTACAAAGTGATAGGCCGCAGTGAATATAAGGAAAACAAGGATAAGATTGATTATGCAATGGAATACCATCCGGAAAATCTGCCTTTCAATTATTCTGTGTTAAATTCTGCTGAAAGCGTAATAGAAGAAACGGCATATTTCGTGGAAGTGATAAAACAACCCTGAAAATGGCAAAGATTCAGTATTTAAAAAGGATAATTGAAGATAACAAAAACTTCGGCTATTTCATAATAATAATCATAGGATTAATTATGGCGCCGTTGTTCTACCGGATAATTGCAGAAAACCCAAAATACAACGGTCCGCATTATTATATCTACTACCCAACAGCATTAGTCCTTTCAGAAACCTTGAAAAATTTTGATTTTAAAAACTTTTTTTATTTTTATAAAGAAAGCTACTGCGACAAGCTGATATTTCTCCTGAGAATTCCTGTGATGCTTATTTTCGGCTACAGCCCAACAATATTTGTCTTCACAAACTACATTGTAAACATAATCCTTCT
>JAPLZQ010000086.1 GCA_026394965.1 Candidatus Woesearchaeota archaeon | reverse complement strand
CCTATATACTGGTCAACAGGCATCCAGTATTGAACTGCCTTATTATCAAAAGGAACATCCTTTGCATGAGGTGAGCAGTATCTCAGAAAATACCAGGATGAATCCATAAATCCGCCCATTGTGTCTGTCTCCCTCTTTGCAATCCCTCTGCATTTCGGGCATTTTGCATTGAGGAATTCCATGCTTTTCAGGAGAGGATTCTCTTTTGCCTTGAAGTCAACTTTTTCAGGAAGAAGAACAGGCAAATCCTTTTCAGGAACAGGGACAGCTCCGCATTTCTCGCAGTATATTACAGGAATGGGTGTTCCCCAGTAGCGCTGCCTTGAAATCATCCAGTCCCTGATTTTAAAGTTCACAACTTTCTTTCCAATTTTTTTCTTCTCAGCATACAGCGCAAGCTTTTCTTTTGCCTCTTCGCTTGAGAGCCCTGAGAATTCCCCTGAATTCACAAGTTTCCCATAATCAGTGAATGCCGCCTTGGAGATGTCTCCCCCGGATATTACCTCTTTTATCGGGATATTGTATTTTTTGGCAAAGGCATAATCCCTTTCGTCGTGCGCAGGGACAGCCATCACCATTCCGCAACCGTAATCTGCAACAACGAAGTTTCCTGCATAAACCGGAATCTTCTCCTTTGTTATAGGATTCTCTGCATATCTTCCTATGAAAACCCCCTGCTTTTCAAGGAGGGATTCCTCTTCAGAAGTTGAAACCCTGCTGCACTTTCTTATGAATTCTGAAACCTCTTTTCTCTTATCTTTTGAGGAAAGCTCAAGGAGCCTTGGGTGCTGGGCTGAAATAACCATGAATGTAACTCCGAATATTGTGTCAATCCTTGTTGTGAAAACAGCCCAGTCCTCGTCATCTATCTTGAAGTTTATCTCAACTCCGTGTGATTTTCCAATCCAGTTTTCCTGCATTGTCTTTATCTTTTCAGGCCATTCAAGCCCGCTTAACCCTTCCAGAAGTTCGTCAGCATAGGCGGTTATTTTCATGAACCACTGGGGAAGCTCTTTTTTTACAACATCGCTTTCGCAGCGCCAGCACTTCCCGCCTTCTGCCTCCTCGTTTGCAAGCACTGACTCGCACTTAGGGCACCAGTTGACAGGCGCTTTTTTCCTGTACACAAGCCCTTTCTCCATCATTTTTATGAAAAAGAACTGGTTCCACTTGTAGTATTCAGGCTCGCATGTGGATATGGCTCTGTCCCAGTCATAGCTGCTTCCAAGGGCTTTTTGGTATTCCATTATTTTCTTTATAGAATCATGAGTGTACTCTGAGGGATGAATATTGCTTTTCTTTGCAGCGTTTTCAGCAGGAAGCCCGAATGAGTCATAGCCCATTGGATAAAGAACATTGAAACCGCACATTCTCTTGTATCTTGCAAACACATCGCCTATCGCATAGTTTCTCACATGCCCCATGTGCAGGAAGCTTGCGCTCGGGTATGGAAACATCTCCATAACATAGTATTTTTTCCTGCTGCTGGTTTCTACTGCCCTGAATATTTTGGACTTTTCCCACTCCTTCTGCCATTTGAGGGAAATCTCATTAAGCCTTAAACGCATATCCCTTTCTTCGCCTGCGCCTTTTTCTTCCATTGCATTCACTTTTTTATCCTTTAAGAAAGAACAGTTATTTAATGAGAGTATTTAAAATTTATCGGATTTTTGCTTTTTCCCGGCTATTTTAAAGAAGCATTATCCCGTTTGAAGTGAGATCATATAAAAGCCTGAAAAACCCGCCCGGGTATAAAAACGAGCCTATTGTGGGATAGTTTATCATGGTTCCGGGAATTGAGTTTGTTTTTTTCAGTTCAATTGAGTTATAGTTGTCGTTTATTTCCACCTTTTCCTCAAGAGTTTTTTCTGAATAATCTTTCACATCTGACTGCTTCAGGTTAGGTGTGTAAAGCGTGCTCTCATAGGGGATGAATTCCCCGTCTTTTTTCACCTCAAGCCACATGTGCCCGTATATGCCTGAAAATCCTGTTGAAAGCCGCAGGTCATCAGTGTATTCAGCCCTTCCTGACAGCGCGGAAAGCTCGTCATAAACATGGTAAGTTTCAATTGCATAGTCCCTGCAAACCCCTTCTCCATATGAGTTGTTGTGCACGATGGAGCTTGCCAGGTTGAGGTAGTCAATTGGCTCAAAGTTTTCCGGGATTACCATACGCGTTATTATTGCCCTCTCATTTGTTTTTATTGTTGAAAAGTTTATACTGGGAACTATTGAAAAGACAGCTGCTCCAATCACCTGGTTTATTATGGCTACAGCTCCGATTGTGCACAGCGCCTTTTTTATTCCGCTTTTTACTTTATCTTTAGAAACCATTTTGAATCTCTAATCCAGCTTGTCTGTAAGCCTGAATTCTATTGAATCCCCGTCATTCACCATGTAAGAGCCTGCACCAACGCTTGAGCTTTTGTTGTTGACATAGAAAGCCCAGAAAAGCCCGCCTTCTCCGCATACAGAGTCAATGCAGCTTATGAACGCGCCGTATGATGCGTGCGTTGTTATGTTAACCTGATGATGCTGCGAAAGCATCTTCATTGCAGTAACATTGTTGAAGAGAATCTCGCTTTCTGATGTGTTGCCTATTGTTTTTACTATAAGCAGCGCCTTCCCCTCATGGATTTCCCTCACCTCGCCAGAGGGTATTGCAACTATGCAGCCGTAGGACAGCAAGGATATGATTAATGCAATCGATATGAAAACCAGGTTTTTATTCATCATCTTCAATAGCATCTCCTTTCTTGCCTTTCTTTTCTTTCATCTTTTTTGTAATGTCAATATCTGCATGGCAGAACTGGCACTGAACTCTTAGGGTAAGCACTCCGCCGATATTTTTTCTCTTGAATGGAACAGAGGTTTCCCCTTTCTTCTTGCAGGAAGGGCAGGTGTACTCAACATTTGCTGTGAGCGTATCTTCATGCTCTTTCTTTTCCATTGTGAAGCCGCACTCAGGGCACACATATTCCTTTGCCCTTATCTTAACTTTTCCGTCTTCCCTTGGCTTTCCCATTATCCCTTTTTTGCATTTCGGGCATTTTTCCTTGAAAACCCAGCATCTTGCTTCCCCTTCCCCAATCTGCCTGTAAGTGTAATAAACAATCTCTTCCATGCTCTCTGGCTGCTTAAGCGTCATCTTTTTTCCTCCTAATTAATTCCTGCTGTAATGTTTTTGGTTATATTAGTAAGATTAACCCCTTCAGGAGCCCAGCGCTGCTTTACTGCAAATCCGATTATCCTTGCAGAATTTTTTCCTATCTGGAAAATCCACTGTCCGAAATCCCTTGCAAATAATAGCGTTTCCCCGGGAGAATTCAGGCTGTATCCCTTGCTCTTTATTATTGCGTAAGCGCCAATTACAAGCGCAAGAACTGCAATAAGCCCTATTAGTTCCCCTTTTTTCCCTCTCAAGCAGATTTTCATAACTTCTTAAAATAAAATCCTAAATATAAATCTTGTGATAAATCAACATTCCCTCTCTTAAGCCATCATTGCCTTTATCCCCTGGACAATGAACTCCACTGCAATTGCGGTAAGGAGAAGCCCCATGATTTTTGAAAGGATTTCGTTTCCCTGCTTTCCAAGAACCTTGAATATTCTTCCGGCATTCCTGAATATCGCCCACGTTATTAAAAGGCTCAGTGCAGCTGCGATTATTCCCATTAAGAGCCCGTAGCGCATCACAACAATTATTGCTGCAGTGAGAACTCCCGGCCCTGTTATCAGGGGAGTTGCAAGCGGAACAACTGCAATCTTGTAGCCCTCTGTTGCTTCATTCCTGAATTTTAAGTCAAGCACGGTCTCAATTCCCATAATGAGAAGGATTACTCCTCCTGCAATCTTGAAGCTGTCTATTGTTATCCCAAAAAACTCAAGGATTTTCCTTCCGAATACGAGGAATAAAAGGAGGAGCCCTGATGCGATTATGATTGCCTGCTTTATCAGATGGTTTCTTTCAATATGAGAAAAATTCTTTGTGAGCCCGAGAAGCACAGGGACGCTTCCGAAAGGGTCCATAATTATGAATATTGAAAGGAACGCCCTAAGGAGCTCTGAAAAAAACTGCACTGCAACCATATTTTCACCTCTTGTTAATCTTATGAGATAAGTTTTTTTCCAACTATAAAAACATTTTGGGAAGCTGATTTATTTTAGTATATTATCTTAAAATTCAGATGCCTTTCCTTAAGAAGTTTTATTATTCTCTTTTTTAATATCTCGTAATATTCCCTATTTTCTCCGAAAAGAATCTCATTGTAATCTTTAATCAGTTCAGGATAATCTTTTCTAAGCACATTTTCAATTGAGGGCCAGTTGCCGCACTTTATGTTCAGCCGGTCAACATAAATCAAAGCCACTTCCAGCTCTGCGAATCTGTCAAACAGATGTTCCATCCCCTTTTCAGAGAGAATGGGCATTATCGGGCCGAAAAACACGCCTGTCTTTATGCCCTCCTGCTTCAATTCCTTTAATGCCTGCAGCCGTTCATTTATGGAAGAGGCGCCTGGCTCAAACGCCATTCTCGCCTTTTCATCAAGGTAAGGAATTGTGAATTCAACTTTTATATCATCAAATTTTTTTATGATATCAATGTCTCTAAGCACAAGGGCTGATTTTGTAAGGATTGAAATCGGAAACTGGTAATTCAGGAGCTCCTTGAGGATATTTCTTGTAAGCTCATATTTTTTCTCAAGAGGCTGGTAAGCGTCTGTGACCGAGCTTAGCATGACTTCACCCCTCTTTTTCCGCACCAGCTCCTTTTTAAGAACTTCCACTGCGTTTGTCTTCACATCAACAAAGCTTCCCCACGCTTCCTGATGGTTTGTGTATTTTTTCATGAACCGTGCATAGCAGTATGCGCAGGCGTGCTGGCATCCAGTATAAGGGTTTATGCAATAATCCGAGATTCCTGATTTGTTAAGCAGGGATTTGCAGGATATTTCTTTTATTATCATTTAAAGAGATGCACATGTTCTGATTTATAATACTTTTTCACAGATGTCCAATGGGCATTTTTCGTCACAATTAGGTTGCAAATTTTATCGTCGGGGTTTGCAAAAATTTATATATTCCCATTTGGTATTTTTTATTATGAAATACGAACTTGAGAAGATTTGTGAGTACTCAATTGGCAAAAAGGACACGACATCATTCCCTCTTCTTAAGCAGTTTGCAACAGTCCCTTTCTTTATTCCCTGGTATAGAAGCGAGGAATCGCATAAGGTTTTTCCGATTATCCTGAATGAGATGTCTGACATAAACCCTTCAAAAAAGATTTTCTCAAAACTTGTATCAAAGATTGTGGACAGAAACCCGTTTTTTGACCACACTGACATCTCCTACTTTGTCGCAGAGTCAGAAGGCAAGTCCGTTGGAAGGATTGCTGCATATATTGACCACAAATACAATGAAGAGCACAGCGAGAACACAGGATGGATTGGAATGTTTGACTGCGTTGAAGACAAGCGCCTGTCAGAAGACCTTCTCGAAGCTGCTGTCGGCTGCCTGAAAAGAAACGGATGCGACAAGGTAATCGGCCCTGCAAAGTTCAATGCAAACGGAGAGGTTGGGCTTTTGATTGACGGCTTCCAGTACAATCCTTTTTTTATGGAGCCCTACAACACGCCTTATTATCAGGAGTATTTCACCTCTTTCGGCTTCACAAAGCTTGATGACTGGTTCAGCCACATCTTTGACCACACCAGCGATAAGATGTATGCTTATGTTGACAGGATAAAAAAGCAGGAAGCGCGGCTTCTTGAAAGGACCGGAGTTAAAATCAGAAACGGGGAATTCAAGAACATCGACAGGGAGATTGAGATAATAAAGTCCCTTTACAATTCTGAGTGGGGAAAAGGCACTCATCCGCAGTTTGTGAATATGACTGACCCTGAATTCGCTGCACTGGCTAAAGGCATAAAGACAATTGCTCTTGAGGATTTTGTCTTTATTGCTGAAAAGGACGGCGCTCCTATTGGAGTTGAAGTCACAGTCCCTAACATAAATGAGGTAATCTCGCATTATGATTCTTTGCATCCGGGGCATATTCCATCAAAGAATCCGTTCAGCGTTGCAGACATAAAAAGAGACCTTGCAATTTTCTCAGATATTCAGAGGAAAAAACTTAACAAGGATTTTTCATCAGTCAGGATTCTTATTGTCGGAGTTGCCGAGCAGTACAGGAAGACAGGCATTGACGCCCTTCTTTACTACAAGGCATTTCAGGCAGGAATAAAACTTGGGATAAAAGAGGGAAGCGGCTCAGAGACAGCAGAGAGGAACCTTGACATGCTCAGGCCCCTTGACAACATGGGAAAGCGCGCTTTTTTATGGAGAGTTTATGAGCTGAACATCTGATTTCCTGAATAAGATTTATTAATTCCCCATATTTTTCATCATGCTCATGGACAATTATTACAATTCAATCGCTGACTCCTACATAGAGCTCCACAAGGAAGAGCAGCTTTCAAAGCTCAGGATAATAAAGGAAAACCTCAATGTTAAAAAGGGGGATTTCCTCCTTGATGTTGGCTGCGGACCCTGCTTCTCTTCTGAGGTGTTTGACTGCAATGTAATAGGAATTGACCCGAGCGAAAATCTTCTCGCAAAAGCAAAGAAAAGGAAAGGGCTTCATCTTATAAGAGGTTTTGCAGAGAGCATTCCCTTCCGGGACAGGGAGTTTGATTTTGTGATATGCGTGAGCGCAGTTCATAATTTTGAGGACATTGAAGAAGGGATTTCTGAGATTGAGCGGGTTGCAAAGAGGGATGTTGCAGTGACAATCATGCGCAAGTCGCCCAAGGCAGATTACATAAGAAAGATTGTTCTTGAAAAATTCAGGGTGAAAAAGGAGATTAAGGAGGAGAAGGATTTGATAATAATCGCAGAAAGAAAATAAGCCCTGAATATTCTTAATTTTCTTAAAATTCCTAATATTTTCTCTCTTTGATTGCCTTCTCAGTTATATTTAAATACTACTTTCTCAAATTGCATTTCCATGGCTGAAAAAGAAGAGAGCGAAGAGAATTCATATGAGATAAAAAATCCTGGAAATGAGAGCGCTCCTGTAACGAAGAGCAGGAAATTTCTTGGTTTCCTCTTTATTCTTGGGCTTTTGCTTATTGCAGCTTTCGCATTGATTGTGTGGAAGTTTAATTTCATAATAAAAGACGAGCTTGTCCTGAGGATTGAGCCCTCAAGCATAAGCCTGGACAGCACGAACAAGGATGTCAACCATGTCTTTTTCAAAGTTGTTGTGCAGAGATTCATCGGGTGCGAGGCGGAATGCAGCTACAGATTCAGGGACTTTTCCCAGAATATAACAATTTCAGATGAAAAGATAATTCTCACTTCTGACTCATTTGAGAAGGAATATGTGATAAGCCTGAACAAGTCAGGGGAAGGGCAGGCAATCTACCTTTTTGAGGTTGAGTGCAGAAACAAGAAAAGCTTTTCCTGTTCAACAGAGGGTGCAAAGCGGGAAAAGAGCGCGATTGTTTCAATAAATTATCATCTCACTTCAGAGGAAGCTGGCATTAAGGAAATGATTTATTCTGAAATGGATGCTTTGGATGCCAATATCTCCTCATCAATTTCCAGGATGGGCAGGCTTAGAAGCGAATATTTCCTTATTGCAAAAAACTACCTTCCAAATCTCTCTGAGGAAATGCTGTCCTTATCAGGCATATTGGATTCCTCAGGAAGTATAGAAAAAAGCATTGAAAATGACAAGCGAGCAATTGAGAATGCCTGGAAAGAAGGAGATTATTCATCAAGCGGAAAAATATTCTCTGAAAGATTGATGAATTCTGCTGAATTGCTCTTCGCAAAGGCAGATTCAGGGGAGAATAGCCTTAACAGCACATTCTCCATGTATAATTCATTGTATGAGCGCATGAACATGCTGATTTCAAAGCAGAAATCAACTCTTCCTGAGATTTACAATTACTCAAAGCTTTTAGAAGATTCGCAATTGCTTTCTGAATCCTCAGCGATTTCATCATCAATATCCGAAATTGCAGGCCTTTTGAAATGGAGAAATTATAAGAGCCTGAAAAACCTGTCCCTTTCAGCTGAATCTATCTCATCAAGGCTTTCTCTTCTGGAAAATTCATATGAGAAAAGGATTGAGGCTTCATTTGCAGAGTCCTCTTCAGAGCTTTACGCAGCAGAGCTTTATGCAAGGGAGATTGATTCAGATATTCCCTCTTCTGCCCTTAACATATCAGAGATTGCATTAAAAAATTCTTCATATCCTGAGCTTGAGCTTTCCTGCGCAGGAATGCTGTTCTTTTCAGAGGCAGTTAATTCCCACAATGTGAAGGCATTGCTTGCGCTCAGCTCTTCTCCTTTTGAGAACAGCTCTAAATTGAAGGAAGCATCTGATATTCTCCGAAAGAACGCTTTCTCAATGTCAGCATCATCAGTTCTTATTGAACTTCAGAATGTTCCTAATGTAGCTTCGTATTCCAGAATTTCTCTCATCAACAATTCGCTCTATCATCTGCGC
>JAPLZQ010000085.1 GCA_026394965.1 Candidatus Woesearchaeota archaeon | reverse complement strand
TTATCTGCTCTTCAAGAAGCCTTGACTCTGACTCGTAGAATTTTCCTTCAACAGCGTTTTCTCTCATGGACAATATGAAATTTATTCCATATAAAAATCTATCTCTTTGAAATTTTTCCCTTTGCGTTTCATTGATTGGAAAAATATAAAACAGGTAAATGAATTCTACTGCAAATGCAGATTGAGAAGTCATGCGGGGCAGTTATTTTCAGGGAATTTGAAGGAAGGAATCTTTTTCTGATTTTAAAGCACAAGGCAGGGCACTGGGATTTTTCAAAGGGGCATGTTGAGGGCTCTGAAAGCGGAATTGAAACAGCAAAAAGGGAAGCTGTTGAGGAAACAGGAATAGGAGAGCTTAATTTTTTTGAGGGTTTTTTGGAAAGGATAGGCTACTTCTTCAAGGAAGGGGGAATTATCCACAAGAAAGAGGTTTTTTTCTACCTTGCAAAAACAAGCGAGGAAAAGGTAAACCTCTCTTTTGAGCACACCGCATTTGAATGGCTTTCCTATGAAGATGCATTGAATAAGGTGACATTCAAGAATTCAAAGAAGGTTTTGAAGTCTGCGCAGGAATTTCTTGAAAAATATAAGGAAAGCAAAAAATAATTACGGTCTTATCCACTTTATCTCATAGTATGTGACATCTCCCTCGTCATCCACAATCCCTATGAGAAGCCTTTTTTTTGTGGAGTGTGCAACCCGGTTCTTTGCTGCAAACTCATACCATGTTGAGCTTCCTGACTCGTGCACAGGATATACAATCCATTTTGCGTGGTCTTCGCCGGGTTTTATGCCGCGGTCATAAACCCTGAAGTCAGCTCCGAATTTAAGGGCGGTTTTTACAATGTATCCCCGGTTTCTTAAATCCTTGAATACAGAATACCTTACCCAGACGTTTTTGTCTATCCTCTTCACTTTTTTGAAGAAATTCTCCTTATCTATCTTCTTCTCATTTGAGTCAACTATCTCAATCTTGCCCTTTTCTGAAAGAAACATCGCCTCAAAGAATGCAAGCTGGACCTTTCCATCATCCAGAATTGCTCCGAACCTGCTTTGGTTGTAGAGTTCCCTGGACGCATCAGAGTTCTCAGTTACAACACGCTCTCCTGTGAACAGCGCCCTGATTTTTTCTTTTGGCGCTTTCTCCTCCGCTTCTGGAATTTCCCTCTTTTCCTCCTTTTCAGGCGGTAAAGGCTTGCAGCCCTCTTTTATTTCCGCATCTATTATCGCTTTTATCTCAGCTGCTTCTTCCCGGTTTTTTCTTCTTTTTGCTGCCATTGCGGTTCTGTTGGAAAATCTTATTTAAAAAGGTGTTGTTTTACTAAGTGCAGATTGAGATTTTTTTTAGAAAAGCACAGGGGTTATGAAAATCTCAAGTATTGCAGCAATAAAAAGTATTATTATTGATATGACTATCAAATCAGAGGAGTCCATCATTATCTTTTCAAAATTCTTTGTTGCAAGGTCGTGCCTTATCACCGCAATTGAGATTATGCTTCCTGCAAGCCCTGCTACAAAATATGCAGCCATTTCCGGAATCCCGTGTATTGAATACCTGAAAAGCCCAAGCGCGTATGCTTTCAGGTATGCTGCAGGCGCGCTCATTCCAAGAACAGAAGTGTAGTGCTGAAGGTTTGTCCTTATGAAATTCCCTGTTGCGGCTCCTAGAACAGATGCGTTCCAGACAAGTATGAATATTGCCCCCATTCCATAGACAAAGGAGAAAAGAAGGCAGAAAAGCATTACCTTGAAATTATTCACAAATATCGTTGTAAAAGCATTCCAGTATGAAGCTATTCCTCCTGTTGCATTTCCATTCACCGCAGTTATTGTTTGTGTTTGTATGACAAACGCCTTCTGAACAATGCTAAACGGCATTGAGACATAAAATATTGCGTAGCCAATAACAAAGCCGATAAAGAGGCATACGAAGAAGCTTATTGCCCTTCCGTGCTGCCTAAGGATGCTAACTTCATCCTCTATTTCAACGCCTTCTTTTTCCTGTATTCTCAGAGCATCATAGATTACAGGAATTGAAGCGAAGGTGCAGAGGAATACTGCCACAAGGTCAACATTATCCGGAAATATCCAGAAGCTTATCAGAAGCGCTGCAACAACATAAAGCATGCCTATGAATATCATTTGATACGGCTTTTTTTCAGCGCCCCTCGGCCCGATTATGTATTCTAAAACCATTCTGTCCCTTTTTCCCTTCCTTTTGGTTTATATAAGTTATTATATATACTTTATTATAAGTTCTGCTTCTGAAGATATTTCTCAGTAGGGCTCAAAGCTGAAGTCATCATCGCTGAGTTCATTGCTTTCATTGCGTTCATCAGGTTTTTTCTCTTCGGATGAGCTGCTGTCCATCCCAAACATGCTTGCAATCGCATTTCCAGCGCTTTCAGAACTAGCTGATTTTTCATGGTTGATGTTTTCTCTTTCTTCAAAAGAGCTGCGGTTTTCCCGTATAAGAACCGAAAGCATTCTTATTGCGCTTCTTATTGATGCCTCACTGTCTTTTTCAGTATCTATTATTATTTTCATGATTCTTTTTTCCTTGATTTGCCAGTTTAAATACTTTTTTCTCTTATTTGCCGCATTTTATAGAAAAGAATAAATTAAAGGTGCCTTTTCCACCTGTCCGGATGAACAGAAAGTCAAAGGGAAGCAATGCAGAGCGCGAGCTTGTTTCTATGTTCTGGAAAGCGGGATGGGCGGCAATAAGGGTTGCAGGCTCAGGAAGCGCAAGGTTTCCGAACCCCGATGTCCTTGCAGGTAACAAAAAGCGCCATGTTGCAGTCGAGTGCAAGACAGTTCACGACATCAAAAAGTATTTAAACAGCGCAGATGTTGGGCAGATACGCGAATTTTCAGATAAGTTCGGAGCAGAGCCGTGGATCGGGATAAGGTTTGATTCAGATGAATGGTATTTCCTGAGCCTTGAGGACCTCGAAGGCACATCTGAAGGCAATTTTGTGGTGTCGCTGCAGCTTGCAAAGAAAAAAGGGCTTTTGTTTTCAGAGCTTATCGGAAACTTTGGAAATTCACAGGGCGCCCAGTAAAAAGATGCCAAAATGAAGAAGACAAAAAAGCTAATTGAAACCGTGGTTACTGAGGTTGCAGGGATAGAGGCGCTGTCCGTAGTTAAAATCCTGCTTAAGAAGAATTCGGTTTCAGAATATGACATTGCAGACAGGATTCATAAGGACATAAACCAGACAAGAAATCTTCTGTATGAGCTCCACAAGTCAAACCTGGTATATTCTATAAGGAAAAAAGACAAGGTCAAGGGATGGTACATATACTATTGGACCTTTGATGTTGAGCGCATTTCCCACCTTTATGGAAAAATGCAGGAGAAAAAGATTGAGCAGCTGAAAAAAATGCTTGAACGGGAGGACGGCAAATCCTTCTTTGTCTGCATAAACAAGTGCATGAGAATTGATTTTGAGCAGGCAATGTCCTACAGTTTCAAGTGCCCGGAATGCGGCTCTCTTATGGACAGGGATGATAATTTAAAGAAAGTCATCCAGATAAAAAAACAGATTGAGGAGCTTGAAAAAAACATAAAGAAGAAGTGATTCTTTATCTGCGGTTTTCTCAGTAAGTTTTTTATAATGGACAGGTTTCTATTTTGTTATGAATGTTTTCGGGAAAAATGATTCAGATGATATGGATTACGAGCTTGAGCTTGAACATATTTTTGAGAAAATCATAAAAAGCAGGGCAGCAATTGTATGCATTCAGCTTCCTTCTGGCTTGAAGGGGCGCGCATCATTTATACAGCAGAAGATAGAGGAACGCACCGGATGCAAAGTTGTTGTCTGGGCGGGCTCGTGCTTCGGCGCATGCGATGTTCCAAATCTTGATGGCGCAGGGGTAGACCTGCTTGTTCAGTGGGGGCACGCTGATTTAGAAGGTCCGGTAAGGTGATTTGATGCTTAAGGCATATTCTCTGAGAAAGAGTGCAGAGCTTTCATCCCTGAAATTCGGGGAAAACTATGTTGGCGTTTTCAGGGCAGGTTATGTTCATCTTAGCGACAACATAAGGGGGATTATTGCCAGAAGCGATAAGGAAACAGTTGAGCTGCCTGAAGGAAGCGAGGTTGTGGTTTCGCCAACAAAGATTGTGCTTCCGGATAAGGCGGAATTTGAGCTTCTTACAGACAAGTTTCAGATTTCAAGGGAGAGATTAAGGTTTTCATCAATTTCAGAATCAGATTTTGGGAAGAGAATATTGTCTTTCTGCAGGGTAGACCGGATTTTCAATGCATCAGGGCTTTTTATATTCAATCTTTATGACGGCACTGCAGTGATGCCGGCAAAAAGATTTAGCAGGGCGGGAAATCCATATCCTGAGATTAAAGAGAAGGATTTAGTCAAGGCAGAGCTTATGCTTTCAAGCAACAGCGGTTTAATCGAAGCAGAGATAATCTCATTTGAGAAGCTTTTTGGAAAGTCAGCTGAGGATGTTATGAAAAATATTGAGGAGCGTTCAGGTTCAGATGCAAAAGAGACGGATTTTCTCATAAAGTCCGGTCTTCTTTCCAGAATGAGCGCCATCTTTATGAAAACAGCAACAATCATACGCAGGGCAGTGTTTGAGGGAAAGCCCATAATAATAAGGCATCATGCTGACTGCGACGGCTATTGCGGGGGGATTGCGCTTGAAAGGGCGATACTTCCGCTTATTGCAAAGCAACAGAAGCGCGAGAGTTCCAGATGGTTTTATTACAGAAGGGCGCCAAGCAGGGCTCCGTTTTACGAGTATTCTGATGCCCTCAGGGACATAAGCATGAACCTTTCTGACATTGAAAGATTCGGCGTTAAGGAGCCGCTTATCATACTCGTTGATTTCGGAAGCACAGGAGAGGACATCCCATCAATCAGGAACGTAAGGATTTACGGCGCGCAGGTTGTAATAATAGACCACCATAACCCCGGAGAGATAGAAAACGGCAGGTGCAGAGTTGATGATTTTGTTGATTCGCACATAAACCCTTACCTTGCAGGAGGAGACGGAAATCTTACTGCGGGGATGATTGCATCAGAGCTTGCAAGAATAATCAATCCTGAGGGAGAAAAGATAGATTTTCTCCCGGCAATTTCAGGAATAGCTGACAAGAGCTCATCAAAGGAGTTTTCAGAATACCTTAAGATTGCTGAAAGGCAGTTTTCTTTTGAATATCTGAAATCTGTTGCCGAATGCGTGGATTTTCAGGCATATTACCTCTTTGGAGTTGAGGGAAGGGTAATTGTAAATGACCTTCTTGGAGAGGACCTTGAAAAGCAGAAGAAGCTTGTTGAGATAATAAAAAAGGAGGTTGACTTCAATAAGGCGGAAATCACAAGAGCCATTGAGCATTTTTCAGAGACAAGGGAAATCGGAAAAACAGTTGTTGCAACAATAAATCTCTCTGAAATCGGGTTCAGGGGCGAGGCGCCTGCTCCAGGCAAGATAACTGGGATAGCGCACGAGATTATGATTTCAAGGTTTTCAGGAAGGGAGATAATAACAAGAGGGATTGCCCAGGATTACATTGTGCTCAGGTCATCTCAGAGTTCAAAATTTAATGTCATCAGCCTTATCAGGCGCCTTAACGAAAAGATTCCGTACGGGGGAATTCACGGCGGAGGGCATGAGCATGCAGGAACAGTGAAGTTTTTCCCTGCCGCAGGAAAGGATGTTTTGTCTGAACTGGACATTTTTACAAATGAAAACGTATGATTAAATGAGGTTTTGCAATGCTTAGCATGTTTTTAAGGGGAATAATTTCAGGGGGGATAGTTTCTCTCGGTTTCTTCATAGGAAAATTCCTCTCATCATTGTGCAGGGAAGAAGTGATTTTCCGCAATTATCTCTTTATTGCCTCAAAAGTTCTTGCCATAATTTCCTTTGCGCTGTTAATGAATCTTTTCAGTATTTCCCCCGCTTTAAGATTAATCATTTATTCATCATTGGTGTTTTTGCTTTCAAAAGGCAGAAGTCCAAAAAAAGAATTTCCGATAGTTGCATCTGCGCTGGCGTCCTTTTTGATTTTAGCAATTATCCTTAAATCGTCGGAATCTGCGGGAGCGCTTTACCCGCTTGGATTTTCATCTGTTTTCATGTATTTTATGATTTGCGGCTCCTCATTTTATTTTGAGGAAATGCGCGTTAAAAAGAAAACTTCAAGATAATCAATCGGAATTTCTTAAATTGCCTAAAATATTCCCCGTATGAAATCTTCAATTTTGTATAATGAAAACCTTATCCAGTGCATAATCCCGCCGCGTATGTTAATCTCAATCTCTTTTGATTCAGAATAGTTTTTTCCGTAATCATCTGCAAATTTTACAATTATCCTGATATAGTTTAACCCGGGCTTTAGATTTTTTGGGTTTATCTCTGCAATAACCGGAATTTCCTTCTCAACATTTTCAGAATATGCGATTTCAGTGATTCCCGCCGGCTCAAGCGAGATTGTTATGTTTTTCGGCTCTCCAAAAGTTCTTTCAACAGTGAAGTTCACGCTGAAAATTTCCCAGGAATAAACAGTATTAGAATATTCAATATTCCTTATTCTTGCTTTTGGCTTTTCAATTATCTGGTAATCGAATATTTTGCTTAATGAAATATCGCTGTTCGTTATTGCAATAACTGCCTTCTTTCTCCCGGTTTTTGAAGAATTTATAGTGAATTCAAATGTCTGCTCTTCCAATATTGCAAGGTTGGCAATACTGCAGTTTTTTCCAATGCACATATTAAGGTTCTTCAGCGGTTTGTTCATCGCATTCCTGAATGTGCAGTTGAAATTTCCGCTTTCATTCTGATAAAATTCATTTTTTCCGCAGCTGAAAATAACATCTCCAGAATATTCAGTTTCTCCTTCAATCCTGTTTTTCTCAATTTCATTAAAAACCTCTTCATAGGAAAAAACGGGGTTTTCATTCATTGCAGTAAGCACTATCTCAGAACTGTGGCTTCCGGAATAAACAACAACAGGAATTGTGTAAATGGAATCGCTTTCAAGTTCCTTTCCCCGAACAATGAAAAATGCCTTTTTTGCTTCATAAGGTGAAAGGACAAGATGCTGTGCTTTTTCACTTAAAAGTTCCAGCCCTTCACTTTCAGATATCCTGACAATGGCATTTGCGTAATGTTCAGTTGGGTTGTAAACTTCTGCAATTATGAGATTGAAGGAATCAATGTCCATGATCTGGCTGAATGCAGATGTTGAAATTATTAAGGGAATTGGCTCTTCAGACGCATTAAGCACTTCTGCATCTGTTTTCAATTCTGAGGCGTTTACATTGAAGCCATATCCCTTCCAGGAATACCTTATCGGGCTTATAAGAGTGTCTTCTGAATCTATGAATTTAATGTGCGATGCATCAGTGTATCCGAACTGCCCGTATGTGGGGTCAAAAGGAATCCAGCCGTAGTTTGGGAAATAAACCTCTGCCCAGCCGTGGTTTCCAAATCCAGGTATTTCAGGAATGTTTGAATAGGCAATTCCGCTTGCATACCTTGCAGGTATTCCAATGCTCCTGCACATTGCAATGAATAGTGAAGCCATCTCATCGCATGTCCCTTTTTTGTTTTCAAAAACCCATTTCGCATCCTTAACTTCGTTTCCATAAGAAAGGTCATATTTCACATTTTTGTAAACCCAAAATGCAAGCCTGCTTGTTGCTTCAAAGAGATTTCCGCTTCCCTCAGCAATTTCTGAAGCATAATCCCTTATTTTTGCATCAAAATTTATTGTTGTTGTATTTTCAACATATTTGTCCATATCTTCATTCAGTGCAATTATGGGAAACGGAACTTTGCTTTTGATTTCGGGAGCATTCCTGTTTGAAACCACCTCGGCGTTTATCTCGTAAAAAAGCCGCCCTTCAGAAGGGCTTATCCACCTGAAGAGTATGCAGCAGTCTGTTATTTTTGAGTTGTTTTTTATGCTCAGCGAAACACTCTGGCTTTTTGTGCTCTTTGGAAAAAAGCTTATGTTTGCAGTCACATATTCAATCAGGCTCTTCTCCTCCATTTTCTCCCTAAAAAATGAGGCGCCGAGGAAGGGACTTTCACACACATAAAGCAAGCTTTTGCCTTTTTTATGAAAGTGCTTTGAACCCTTGGGCCCTTTCGGGCAAAGGATTAGCAATCCTTCGCAATACCAGGCTATGCGACCTCGGCGCAGAATAAATAATCGGCAGACTGTTTTTAAATGTTTCTACACACGAAAAAAACAGAAAATTTTTAGGTGGCTAATACAGGAAAAGTATTAAATATTACAAACAAAACATTTACCTTTATGGCAAAAATACTCAAGTGCGAAAAGTGCGGCTCCCCGATGATTAAGCAGGGAAGCATAAGAAGCGGCAACGCAAAGTATGACAGGTATGTTTGCGAAGCCTGCAGGAATGTTTCATTGAAATGCACTGGGCTTCAGGAGTGACTTTAGGGAAATCTGTGATTAATTTGAAGCATAAGCTCGGGATTGCACTTGGAGGGGGCGGGGCAAGAGGGACAATACACATTGGCGTATTAAAAGCTCTGCGCAGGCACAGGATTAAAATTGATGCAGTTTCTGGAACAAGCGCAGGTTCAGTTGTTGCGGCATCATACTGCTGCGGGACAATAAGAGAACTGGAAAATTTCATAATAAATGTCACCAGGAAAGAGATTTTTTCAATGCTTGACCCTGTTTTCTTGCAGGGCGTTCTTGGAGGAAAACGGCTGGAGGAGTGGCTGGAGAAAATAACTCTTGGAAAGAAGTTTGAGGATTTGAAAATTCCCCTTGCAATAAATGCAACAGACATAAGAAAGGGAAAGCAGTTTGTTTTCAGGAAGGGCGATATTGCAAAGGCGATTGTTGCAAGCTGCTCATACCCCGGGATATTCGCTCCTGTAAAATACAGGGGAATGCTTCTTGCTGACGGAGGAATTCTTAACAAGGTTCCGGTGGATATTCTTCCCTCTTTGGGCGCGGATATAGTTATCGGAGTGAATGTAACAGGATACGAGGGTATGCTTCCTGCATCTACCAGGATAATAAACAGGGGGGAATTTTTTGCCGAGAAGTTTGAAAAAATCAGGATTGAAAGGGAAAACGCAGCAAAGATAAGAAAGTATTATTCTGAAAACAGGATTGCAGAACTGAGGAGTAAAAACAAGCCGGTAATCAATTTGAAAAAGAAAAAGTTTCATGAAAGATACAGCGCAGTAAGAATAGTTGCAGATTCCCTCATCCTGAATTTTCCAAAAAGAAACTGCAATTATGAGAAAAATTCAGACCTTATGATAAGCCCGAAATTTTCAGGGATTTCAAGCTTTGACTTTTTGAAAGGCAGGGAGGCAATAGCTCTTGGAAGAGAATGCGCTGAAAGGGAGATTCCGGTAATAAGAAGGATGCTTAAGGAATTCTGAAATTAAAAACATAAAAGTCCATTCCTTTTTTTATGCAGAAAAGCGGCAAAACTCCAATCTT
>JAPLZQ010000084.1 GCA_026394965.1 Candidatus Woesearchaeota archaeon | reverse complement strand
AAGCGATGTCTACAAGGCGCTGAATGACGGGAAAAAGTTTGTGATAGCACAGATTGCGCCTTCTGTGAGAAGCAGCATCGGAGAGGAATTCGGGATGAAACCCGGTTCAATTGTCACAAAAAAGGTTGTTTCAGCCCTGAGGCAGGTTGGCTTTGATTCTGTCATGGACACTTCAACAGGGGCTGATTTCACAATAATGGAAGAGGCAACTGAACTTGTGAAAAGGCTGAAGGACAGAAGAGAAGGAAAGAAAACTGCCCTTCCCATGTTCACATCCTGCTGCCCTGCATGGGTCAATTATGTTGAATCCTTCCATCCTGAACTCATTGAAAACCTCTCAACATCAAAAAGCCCCTATCAGATGCTCGGCTCTGTCATCAAGACATATTATGCAAAGAAGATGGAACTTTGGGACGGGGACATAGTTGTTGTTGCAGTCATGCCCTGCACTGCAAAGAAGCAGGAGGCAAAAAGAATTGAGCACAAGATTGGAAAGATTCCTGCAGTGGACCATGTGCTGACTGTGCGCGAGGCTGCAAAAATGATAAGGGAATCAGGAATTGAGCTTTCAAAGATTCCAGATGATGAATTTGACCAATTACTCCCAACTGCATCAGGAAGCGGGCAGATTTTCGGAGCAAGCGGGGGCGTTATGGAAGCTTCCCTCAGGACAGCAGAATACATTTTAACAGGAGAGACAAAAAAAGAAAGGCTGAAGCTTAATGAAGTAAGGGGAATGAAGGGCATAAAGAAGGCTGAATACAAGATAGGGAAGGAAACTGTCAGGGTTGCTGTTGTCAATGGAAGCGGAAATGTGGAAAATATGCTCTCAATGATTAAAAATGGGGAAATTGATGCGGATTTTGTTGAAGTGATGGCTTGCCCGGGCGGCTGCGTTGGCGGAGGCGGGCAGCCAATACCAACTTCAAGGAAGATTATTGAGGAAAGGGCAAAGGGGCTGTATTCAATTGATGAAAAATCAGAAATCAGGTGCGCGCATGAAAATCCTGCTCTCAATTCAGCATATGAATCGTTCTTTGGCGAGCCCGGAGGAGAAAATGCCGAGAAGCTCCTGCACACATCATATCGCGCAAAAAAGAAATATAATTTCAGGCAAAATTAAAAAATCATTAAAAAAATTCAGCGGATAATCTACAGGTTCTTGAAAGTCATGTTCTTGAATTCGCGGGAAAGTATCTCTGATGCTTTCTTGGTAAGCTTTCCCGATGTTATGAACAGGCACGGAAGCTTTCTTATCCCTGCCTGGACATAGGCAGAGCTTAGGTCTTCCTCATTTATTGACGCCTTCTTCCTTGCCCTGCAGAAATAACTAAGGCTTCCGACATTGCTCGGTATCCTTATCACAAAGTCATATTCTGACTTTTTCTTCTGGATGCTCTTTTCAATTATTTCCACCTTATTTGAGCTGAAGAATTTAATAACCTCTGAAAGGAAAGGCTCTTTTGCCTCTATCGGAGAAATTTCTTTCTGCTCTTCCTGAATTTCAGGAGCCTTTTCAGGCTTGCTTTCCTTTTTCTCCTCTTTTTCTGTCTTTTCCTCGCGAAAGATTTTTTCCTGGATGAATTCAGAAATTCCTTTTGGCTTTTCAGCCGGCTTCTCAATGCGCTTTTCATGGGCTTTTGCCCTCTTTTCAGCTGATTCGAGAATGGATTTTATTTCTGAATTTGCCTCGTTGTCAGAGAGAAGGTGCCATCTCCAGAATATTCTTTCAGCATCATTTTCGCTTGATTTAACAGTCATTGGGATTGCAAAGTCCTTAAGAGTCCTTAATGAAACCCTTGTCAGGGGGTCTGATGAGGAATCCTCAATAACGTGATGAAATTTAAGCATGTCATATGTCTGCCTGTCCTTTTCATTCAATAAGGGGTATAATCTCTCAAGCTTGTCCTCCTGCCCAGAAAGGTAATATACCGGGGAGCCGCCTATCTTTGCGTGGCTTATCCTAATTTGCTTCTGCGAAACCAAGTCAGAGAGTATTGCTGATGAGAGGAGTATTGTTGAGTTTATGCATTTTGCAGCTTCAGACGGCAGTGTTGGGCCGTTGATTTTTACAAATTCCAGAATTTTTTGATATGCATCTGAGCTCATTTAAAGCACCTTGAAATCTATGCACACCCGGTAAACTGCGGGCGAGTAGTGCCCGCATTTCCTGTATGCAATTATCCTTGCCTTCTTTTTTTCCTTCTGCACAGCCTTCTTTATCAAATTTGCTGCCTTGTCCGGTATTTCCTCTTCCTTAAGGAAAGTGTAGAAGTGCACAATCCCCCCTTTTTTCAGCGCTGAAAAGCATGATGGGAGAAAATGCTCTGCCCCTTTTGGAAGGGGCATTAGGATTCTGTCAAACTTTATCTTCTTTGCGAGCTTCTTGGCTTCAGCGCTTGCATCTCCCTTTATCAAAAATACGTTCTTTGCCTTGTTGAGTTTTATGTTTTCAAGCGCATACCTGTGGGCAACTGGGTTTTTCTCAATCCCAAATACTGCAGATGCCCTGCTGTTCCTCGCAATCACAAGAGGGTATGGCCCGCATCCTGAAAACATGACAAGCACTTTTTCTCCTGGCTTAACCATTCCGGCAATCCTTTTCCTCTCTTCAGACAATCTTGATGAGAAATAAACCTTTTCAACATTGAATTTCAGAACTGTATTGTTTTCCCTGTATGTTGTTTCCTTTCTCTTTTCGCCTGCAATTACCCTTATTTTCGGAGTTCTGAATTCTCCGCTGTATTTCCCTGTCTTCTTTGCAACAACCTTCACGTTCTTGTGCAGGGAAAGCAGTGTTTCCCCTATGAGCTTTTCCTTTTTCTTGAGCTCCTCCGGAAAATCCGAGAATATTATTATGTCCCCGACTATCTCAAATGATGACGGAACAATGGAAATCTCCCTTTCATCCAATTTTCCTGCAAGCGCTTCTTTTAATGTTGTCATTTTTAAAAAAAATCAGAAAGCCCCTTCTGGCTCTTTTTCTCTGAGTTGTCAATTGTCTTTCCAAGCCCTGATTCAATCCTTTCCTTGGAAAAATCATGCTTATCGCACAGAATTTCTTTAATCCTCTCAATTTCAGGGCTTCTGAAATCAAGGGGGTAGTCATCTGTTATTGGCATATTTTTTATCAAATCAAAAACATCCTGCCAGGGAAAGCTGAAGTATTCGCTCCATTTAACGCTTGCAAACATTGCGTCAAAATTCTTTCCAAACTGTTTCACAAGCTTTAATGCGCCCTTCTGCCCTATTCCCTTTATTCCTTTTGGGTTGAAGTCAGTTCCAACAAGCATTGAGAGCGCAATCAATCCTTCCCTGTCTATTCCAAGCGAGTTTAAGAGCGCTGAAAGCTCAATGAGTTCAGGGGATGTTGATGTATATGCAACTGTTCCCGGAATCTTCCTTCTTGAGCTTATGCTAAGATTCCTGACAAGCCTTTCTGCGCCGAACAGAAGCGAGTCAGCATCCTGAGAGCCGACTGCATACGCCTTTCCTGATTTGACAATATGCGCTGCCTGGGCTTCCCCTTCAGAGGGCGCCTGCACAATGGGAATTCCCATTGCAGAGATTAATTCCTTTGACTCTGCAATCATTTCAGGCGTAAGTCTTGATGTTCTCATTGCAAACTTGTGCATCTCTGATAAATCGCCCTTTTCTGCTGCAGCATCAAATCTCTTCTGCGCTTCAATCTTCACTGCCTTTCTCTCCTCAATTGTTCTCCTCTTTAGTTCAGGCGGCTTTCCGTCAAAAACATATATGAGCTTTATCCCCTTTTCCAGCAGGCTTGCGCTTCTTGTGAAGATTCCCATGAGGTGGCTTGTGACATTTCCCTTCATGTCAATAAGGGGAGTTCCGTCGCGCTGCCTAATTGTTGACAGAAATTGGTATAGCGCAAGGTGAGCGTCTATTGCAATTGTCTTTCCTGAAAGCTCCTTAAATCCTATCTCCTTCTTCTGGAAGAGCTCTGTTATCTGTACTCCCATGGCAAAAAGAAGAATGCGTCATTATAAAAATCTTTTTGAATTGGCTCATATTATGAGAACAATTATGGCGCCGAGAATGCATCCTGCTGTTATGAAGGGCATTGCGGGGTAGAATTTCCCCTTTTCGCTCTTTAGCATCAGGATTAAAAGCGCTGCTGCTGAAAAGAAGGAGATTATTGACGCCTGAAAAAATGCTGCTTTCAGGGAAAGCCCGCTTCTCACAAGCTGCTCCATTACAGCGCCTGCAAAAATCATTGGAAGGGCAATATCCCCGCCCCCAAGTATTGCGTTGGAATTTTCTTCATCTTTTTTTGCTGTCCTTCTTTCAGAAAGCCTTTTTCCCTGCTCTTTTCCTGAATTTGTCTTCCTGATTTCCAGAGACTCCTTTTTTCTGGAGTATGGGATGAAGAATCCTGCGAATATCTTTGATTCCATCTGGAATTTTGCAAGCTTAATCATGTGCGCGCTTTTCCACACGGCATATGCGTCATAGAGTGAAAATGCGATTAGGAGAAGAAGCGCCCACCACGCATTGAATATCGGGACAATGAGGACTGTTATTCCTGCGTATATCAGGAATTCAGTGCTGTTGTGCGTTATAGGATTTGGGATGAAGAGCTTTGCCAGCGCTAAAACAGCTGCAATTGCAATTGCAATCCACGGCTTTGTGAAAACTCCGATTGAAATTGAAATTGCCATCCACACTGCAAAAAAATACCACACCTTCCAGAGAGTCTGCTTCCTGAACCTTGCAAATATCAACAGTATTATTGTTCCAACTATTACTGAAACAAGAATGTAAACAAGCGACGCAGAGCCGCTTATTTCCGGCCTTGCGCCCACTGCGGTGTCATTGTGGAATGTTGTTATCTCCCCAGTCTCTGCTTTTCCAACATTCATGTCCTTTCCAACGAGGAAAAGCCCGAAAATCTGGGCTGCTATGAAAAAAAGAACTATGGTGAGCGTTATTGAAATGGTGTGCTTCATGAATTTTTAAAAAACACAAACCTTATATAAATTTAGTGATTTTTTTAGACCTAAAGATGAAGCTTGCGCATCAGGTTGAGATAAGAGTTTTTTCCAAGGAAAATGAGGACTATCAAAGGATAATTTCCGGGCTGAAATCTCTCTTCCCATTCAGCCTGGAAGAGAACAAAATTGCTGTTTCTGAAACCTGCGCAGAGGGGTTTGATGAGAAGAAGATAAGAATTGCAGAGGTTGTTGTCTCAAGGGAAAGCCTTGTAAAAATGTTTTTGAAGAGCATCATCTCAAAATTAAGCGATGAGCAGGTTGAAATGCTTAATCGCCAGATTGACAGCAGGGTTGATGATGAAGAAAACTTCTTCCTGCGCCTTGATAAGGAAAGGCTTCTTTCTGCAAATGAGTATTTCATAACAGATTCTGGAAACTGCTATCACATAAAGATAACTGTTGCTGCATTTCCAAAGAAAAGGGAGGTTGCAGCATCAATTGCAAGGCAAATTTTAAAAAAGGAAAGCAATTAGATGTGCTTAATTAAAAAAAAGAGGGTGATTGAATATGATATTGACAAATGTTGCTCCGCTGCACACAAGCTTTATGCTGACTTCTGTTATTGGAATGATTCTTTCTGGGATGTGGCTCTATCCTAGGGACGCAAGCTGGGGAATCGGGATTGGGCTGATTTTTGCAATAATGTTCATATCATCCCTGATTTCCATGACATACGGCCCGACAGAGATTGAGCTGCGCGAATACCAGAAGAGACTGGATGAAATAATAAAGAAGAGGAAATAACCCTAAAATTCTATTTTTACCTTCTTTGTAAGCCAGAAGATTATATACGGCAGTATGAAAAAGAAAGCGTAAACAATTCCCATTGCAACAGGGCTGTTTACCTTCTGGATGTTAAGCCGGCTTGAGAATGTGTTGCTTACGCTTGTTATGTAATATATGTTTATCAGGGCAAGCGCAGGTATGAAAAGCGGCGCAATAATCTTCTTCCCCTGGATTGCTTCTATCTGGTTCAGAAGAAGGCTGAACATTGTGCCGAATGCCAATGAGATTACAATCAGGATGAAATACAGCGCTGTCTTTGAAAGCACAATCAGTGTCGGTATCATTATCACTGAAAGGACAATGTTTCCCACAATCATGAGGATAAGCCCTATCCAGTATACTGCACTGTCCATCGCTATCTGGGACTTGTCCTTGTGGCTCGGCGCGTCATTCAGAATCTTAAGGGCGTGCACTATGTCATTGTCGCTCCATCCCTTGTCCTTAAGCTTGTCTATAAGCTTCTCATAAGCCATAGGAAGGATTAATATTATTTAGTATATAAAATATTTGATTGTCCGGAAATATTTTTAAACTGGGAAAGAAACCTTTTCTGCATGAGCCACTATTACTCTGAAAAGCAGGATTCTCCCCTTAGGCTTTCCAGCTTTCAGGCGTGCTTGAGGGGAAAGAATTTTGAATTTTTCACAGGAGCAGGTGTTTTCTCAAAATCCGGGCTTGACGAGGGAAGCATTCTCCTGATAGAAAAGTGCATAATGCAGGATGGATGGAAGATTCTTGACCTGGGGTGCGGATACGGTGCAGTTGGAATTGCCCTTGCAGGGGCTTTTAATTCTGATGTGCTCATGACAGATGTCAATGAGAGGGCTCTTATGCTTGCAAAGATGAATGCTGAAAAAAACAATGTTTCTGCAAGAGTCCTTAAAAGCAACTGCTATGATTCAATAAAGGACGAAAAATTTGATGCAATACTTGTAAATCCGCCCCAGACAGCAGGAAAGGAGATATGCTTAAAGATTATTATTGAGGCGCAAAATTTTCTGAAAAATGGCGGAATTCTCCAGCTTGTGGCAAGGCACAGGAAGGGCGGGGAAACCCTGGAAAAGAGAATGGAATCTGAATTCGGGAATGTCAGGGAAATTGCAAAAAAGGCAGGATATAGGATTTATGTGAGCGTTAAAAAATGATGCTTGAGATAAACACAGACGGAGCCTGCAGCGGAAACCCTGGAAAACGCGGGCTTGGTGTTGTGATTTCAGAAAGGGGAAAAATCATAAAAAGGATTTCTGAGCCAGCTGGCTTTGGGACAAACAACGAGGCAGAATACCTTGCAGTCATAAGGGCGCTTGAAGAGGCGCATTTGCTTCACGCAGATTCTTTAAGGATAACCTCAGACAGCAAACTTATAGTCATGCAGCTTAAAGGAAAATACAAGATAAAGTCAGAGGGGCTTAAAAAACTGAAGGCAAAAGCAGATTCTCTCATAAAAAAATTCAAGTCAGTTGAATTCATCTGGGCTGAAAGGGAGGGCAATTTCAGCGCAGACGCCCTTGCAAAGACCGCCTCAATGAGATAATGATGCTGAAATAATTAGTCACTGATTAGTGATTACAATAGAAAGATTTAAATATGGGAAATGGCTATTTGCCATTATGGACGCGCTTGACACTATGGTTGAGAATGATTCTTTCTTAGATGCAAAAACCTCAAGGAAAAGAAGGAATATAATCCGGAAAGCAGGGGTTTTCCTTGCAGGGCTTGGAATTCTTGGCTCCTTAACCTTTGCTTCTCCAAAATCAATGAAAGCAGAAGAGCGCGACTTTCCAAAGGTTTCCTCGTCAAATCCTTCATGGTATCTTATTGAAAACCAGCCCGCTTCTGCTTTAACCCAGAGTGTTGATAAGACTGACATAACACTTCAGATTGGAAATGTAAATGCGACAATCAACGGTATGCCTTATGCTCTTGATGCAGCCCCTTATATCAAGAATTCAAGGACAATGCTTCCGGTAAGATTCATCTCAGAGGGGCTTGATTCTGTTGTTTCCTGGGATGCAGTTGAAAGGAAAGTTACAATTAATGATGATTTATCAATTCTTAATCTCTGGATTGGAAAAAGCAATGCAACAGTGGGGCCAAAATCAATAAATGAGAATTCTGATGCTGATTCAGACGGGCTTACTTTCTCTGCTGAAAAGATTCTTGGAACAAACCCAAATAACAAGAATACTGTTTATACTACTCTTACTGACAAGGCAATCTCAGACATCTTAAAGCAGTATCCGGGAACTAATTTCTTTTCTGCAACGCCGGACGGAAGATGTGATTTGACACTTCCTGAAAAGATTGCTTTAACACTTGACCCAAGAACTCCTTTTAATGTGGATTCAATTGTTGATGACGAGTTTGCGCTCAGGTATGCTGCCAGCCGCGGATTATCAAAAACCAAAGAAAATGCGTCTAAAGAGATTGCAGGAATCGTCTTAGCTTACGGTGAAAAGCTTGGAAATGGAATGAAGCTTGCAATGGGAACAAGAATTCTTGCTCCTGAAAAAGCAGATGCTTCAGCAAGCACTGCAAAATCCCAGGTTGAAACATCATACTCATTAAGGGCATATAAGGAAGGAACAACACTTGACGCATTAACCTCAAGCGAACGCTACAAGGCATTAATGCTCCTCAACAATGCTTTTGGCGAGCAGGAAATAAACCTCCTTCTCTCCCAGAGCCCGACACTTCAGAAAAACAATCTTCAGCAGTATTCCGACTTGGTAAAAACACTTCAGGATGCTTCAAACGCAACAGAAGCATCACTCGGAAAGAAAGTGAAGGAAACAAACACATTCAGGCAGTACGTAAACCAATTAGGGCTTTATGATTACAATGCAGGCGAGCTCGCAGTCAAGATGTGGGATGGCGCAAATGATGCATTAAAAGCAGAGATAAAAAGCCATCCGAAGACATTTTTGGCAATAACCGCAGGATTCGGGCCGTATGCAAGCGCAAATAAGATTACTTATGAAGAAAAAGAATATGATTTCCAAGATTTCTCAGTAAGTCAAGGCATTAGCGAGTGGGCCTTGAAATTATTCGATTATGATGTTAAAACAGAAAAAGAGTTGTTAAGTAACAAAGAAGGGATTGTAAATAAATTTGGCGGCTTGGAAAACGAAGATTTTATGCTTTTAAAGACAATGATTCCAGATTTTTCCTTTGATGTAATCCAAACCCAAAAGACAGGAAAGCCATTCGGATTTTTTAGAGTGTTAAAGGAAAAGGGGCTTTATGATGCATTGAAATCTGCATTTGACATTACTGGTGAAATGGAAAAAACATTAGAAATAGCTAAGAATTATTACCACGATGTTAAAGAACAAGGAATAACTGCTGATTGGCTTGGTGAATGTGGCGCCGCTTATGTTGATTTGAAAATTAATTCTTTGATAAAAGCTAAAATAAATGGAGTTAAAACATCAGGAGTTCCTTATGGAGATGTGACTATCTCGGCAACGTCTCCAATTTATAATACAACAAATTCAGAGGAATTGGCCTTAGTTAATGAGAAGTTAAAGCCAGAGAATACTCCAAAAGAAGATAAAGATAAAATTAGCGTTGATGCAAACCGAATTAGTAGGATAGAAGATCTTTTATTAAAAAGTTTATTAATTCCTAGTACAAAATATTCTGTTCCGACCCCATCGGCAAATGTAGTTGGTTTACTAACCTTAGAACCAAACGAGAATTTTTTGGTTTTACCATTTACGATAAAAGGATATCTATTAAACGGAATAAATTACAACGAAAACAAATGGACTGTTGATTCTGTTGATTTATTTTTACCAGAACGAATTAATTCGAGCAATTTGATAATTAATGATTATACAAGAATAAATAATTTAAAAGATAAAAAATGGAATTTAATTATTTCTGAGTTAGATAAACCTTAAAGACAACATGTTGGTGAACTGCCACCATAAACACAGGGACAAGATGTTTCAGGTTTGCACCCGCCACTGGCGTAGCATCCTTCATCACCGCATCCTATGCATGCGCATTTTCCGTCAACACAACCGTTAACGCATTGTGTTTCGTATTCTACTAAACCGGCAGTTGAACAATGGCTCGCACGATTGCCGTTACAGAAATCTTTTGTGCAACTGCCTGTTGCCGGCGTTGGAGTCGGTGTTGCTCCTGGGATTATGCAGTCGCCGTTCTCTGTGCAGCTGCAGAGGTAGTCACCGAGTTCGTTGTATAAGCTTGATGTGAAGAAGAGATTGTTGTAGCTATCGCAGCAGTTCGGGTTGTATGTGTATTCCTTTCCTGAAACGCTCCAGTTTCCATATGGTTTTCTTGCTGCCTGCTCTGTTTTTATGTCAATGTATTTGCACGTTATTGTCGCCCTTATCCCGTTCTGCCAGTCAGAGAGCCCTGCTGAATCAGTAACAGTGATATTATAGTAATAAACTCCCACATCCTCTGGCTGTGGAATGAATGTTTCATACACAATTATCCGCGTTGGGACAAAAACTACGTTTCCCAGTTCAATCTTCCACTTTTCTATTGTGATGTTAAAGTCATCCTCGTCAGGGTCAAATGCTAATGGTGAAACGCTTATCGGGCTTGATATCAGCCCGTTTATCTCAGGGATGTATTTCAGCACAGGATTTCTGTTCTGGCGCAGGAATATCAATTCATACTGCTTTCCCTCAATCTTTCTTTTTAGGTCTGTTAATTTGATTATGTCATAGTCCTTTCCGGGGATTACGCTGATTGCAACTGCAGGGTAGAGCGGATTATATCTGTATTCATTTACCGTTATGCTTTCGAGGGGAAAAAGAAGATTTGTCTTGTCCTCATAAATTACATTTCTTGCTATCTCATACATCCTCTTGAGACTTATCTCTGATTTATACGCTGGAATCTTTGAGATTCTCTCTGAATAATCCCCCATTGAAACATCAAGAGGGTAGTCAATGTAGAAATTTGTTCCTGAATCTGCAAGGATTATCTCAAACTTCGGCTCCTTTGCATCTATGCTCATCCCTTCTTCTCTGAATATTGAGAGGTTTATGCACTGCTTGAAGTCGTTTTTGATGAAAAGCAGCATTTCCTCTTTCACAAGAGGGTATCTCTGAATTACTCCT
>JAPLZQ010000083.1 GCA_026394965.1 Candidatus Woesearchaeota archaeon | reverse complement strand
GAAAAAGATAACAAGGGTTGCAAACCCGGACATGAAAATCTTCATAGGAGAGGCAATCACAGGAAACGACTGCGTTGAGCAGGCGAGAAGCTTCAATGAGGCAGTTGGAATTGATGCAATAGTCCTTGCAAAGGCAGACATTGATGAGAAGGGCGGGGCAGCCATATCAATCAGTTATGTCACAAAGAAGCCAATCATATACCTGGGAGTCGGGCAGAAATATGAGAATCTTGAAGAGTTCAATTCTGAGAAAATCATGAAAAGCATAGGGCTTTAATCAGGCATCTTTCTCAAATTCAATCATTCCCCTGTCCTCTACATAAACCCCTTTCTGAAGCTTTACCGGGCGCCAGTAATCTATAACAAGCTCTGCATTAAGCCATTCGGCAAGCTCCTTTGGATTTCCTATTGTTGCAGAGAGCGCAATTATCTGAAGCCCTTTCAGAATTTCTCTCAGCATTGTTATCAGAATCTCAAGAGTCGGGCCCCTTCCCGGGTCATTAAGGAGATGAATCTCATCCACAACCACAACAGAAACAGAGGAAAGCCAGCGGGCATGGTGCCTGATTAATGAGTCAAACTTCTCTGAAGTGCAGATTATTATGTCATAATTTGAAAGATAAGGGTCTGAAGAGTCAATATCCCCTATTGAAAGCGCTATTTTTATGAGATTTGAGTATTTCGCCTTGAACTGCCTGAACTTCTCTGATGCAAGAGCCTTTAATGGAACGATGTATACTGCTTTTTTTCCGGGATGATGAAGAATTGTGTTGAGCATGGCAAGCTCAGCAACAAGGGTCTTACCTGATGCAGTGGGGGTGCACACAAGAAGGTTCTTCCCCTCAAGAAGCCCTGCCTCAATTGACTTTCGCTGGGCTGGGCGCAGCTCCTTTATGCCGTCCTTGTATAGAGCATCGTATAGATTTGGGTGAATCCTTTCCTTAATCTTTTCGAGGGACATTTTGCAAAAGAAGAACTCGTAGTATCTTTAAAAGACTTTTGAGTAAATGTTACTACTTACTAATAACAATAAAACAAAAACCTTAAATACCTGCGCGCTTTATCGCTTATCTATGGACAGAAAACAGGTAATTGAAACAATTGATGATGTTGTTAAATCTGCGGCAGAAAAGTTTCCAAACTTTGCTGGCTTCATAATCTACGGCTCGTTCACTTCTGGAGAGCAAGAGTCGCGCGACATTGACTTAATGCCTGTTTATTACCTTACTCCGTCTGATGAAAGAGTCCAGAGCGCCTCAAGAAAATACATAAAGGAAGCATTTCCGAAACTTCCTGAAGAGGACTACATCAAAAACAGGTTTGGATTTTTGCAGGACAGCATCTATCATGTAACTGACTCAGTGTTCCTTGACGATGTAAACTTAAAATATCTGCTTGCTGCGAGAAGAGTGAGGAACAACTCTTTCCGCGGCAATTACGACGCAAAGAAAAGGATAGATAAGATTCTTTCTGAGAAAAAATAAATATTTAATATTCTTAACACTCATCTTATCAAATGAGTGCTGGCATCGTTATATGCAAATTTATTTCTTTTTAAACAGCACACACCACAGCGCCGCATACAGCACCGCGAACAATGCCGCGAAATACAAAATGTAATGCCTGACAAATGTTGAGATGTAAGCTCCGACTATGATACCAAGCAAAACCAGAACTGCCTTTACCAGCCCGAAAGTCCATATGCTCATTTTTCTGATTTTCTTCTCAGCCCAATTCATAAGCTTCTTCATAATATCACCCAAACCTGACTAAAGCATTGCATCTTTTAAACTTTATGTCTTTTTAATAAGATTTATAAAGGGGCTCCTTTTTCCAGTAATAATCTGAGATGTGGGCGGCGGCTTGCCTGAATCAGAGCATAAGAGTAATGCAAATAACAATGGAGGCCAATGAAAATGTCGTTATACCAGAATATCAGGGAAGCTTGGAGAAAGCCGACTCCCGAATTTAAGGAATTTCTCAGGCAGAGGCTTATTGAGTGGAGAAAAGAGCCTGTCACACTAAGGGTAGATCACCCAACAAGGCTTGACCGCGCAAGGGCTATTGGGTACAGGGCTAAGCCAGGATTCATAATCATCAGGCAGAGAGTCAATCGCGGCGGAAGGATGAAGCCCCAGATAAGAAATGGCAGAAGGCCAAAGAGATACGGCAGGAGGAGCATAATTGGAATGAATTACCAGTATGTTGCCGAGCAGAGGGCAGCCAAGAAATACCCCAACCTTGAGGTTCTCAACTCATACTATCTTGCGCAGGACGCTATGAGATTCTGGTTTGAGGTAATCCTTGTTGACAAGAGCCATCCTGCGATAAAGGCGGACAAGAGAATCAACTGGATTTCAAGAGGAGCCAACAGGTCAAGGCTCAAGAGAGGGCTTACGCACGCAGCAAGCTCCTCAAAGATGGCTTAAGATTAATATTTTTTTATTATTAATTTTATTCTTTTTTTAAAATTGGAAAATCATTTCAATTCTTTTTGAATATTTATTTTCTGTTTGAAAAATAGTTAATGAGAATCTGATTACATATGAAAAGTTAATGTGTAAAATCTTTTCTCTATAAAAAAATGAACAGAAAATTCCTCAATTGTTTATGCTTTTATCCTCATATAAATTCTTCTGGAAGAAGCTTTCTGCAGCGAGGATATCCTTAACGCTTTCAGTGTGAATCTGTCTGCTCTTTTCCATGAAACCGGAAATGTTTGAAAGGTAGCTTACTGGAAACCTTGCCCCAAGTATTATTCCTTTTCTCCCTTCGCTGAAAGCCCATGCCATGATAAAATAGTCATGGAAAAGGTTTGATGCCTTCAAAACTGCTGAAAATGTTTCTTTATAGAGCGGCGCATCCTTGAACCTGAGGTAAAGGGATGTTAGTGCGCAGCTTCTTGAATACAAGTCCAGGTTAAATATTACATCTCTTGAAAACACTTTAGATGGCTTTATTCCATTTTCCTCAACAAGTCTCTTTATCCCTGAAGAAAGCTCATCAAGGCGCTCTTTTGCATTGCAGAAATCATAAAATGCGCTTTCCTGAATCTCCCTCTTTTTTATGGATTGATTATGTAGAATTTCCATTCCTTCATTTCCTTCGCTTGAAACATACTGCCCGTCCATAATCTCAAAGACAACATTGTCAACTGTTTTTATTATGTTCTCTGCATTTGAATAGGCGTTTTTCTCTATTCTTACACTGTTCCCGTCGAAAAGCCGGTATTCCAATGAGAAAGAGTCGAGAGCAGCTTTTTCAATGAGATATCTTTTCACTAATTCCTCATTTTCTGAATCATTTAATCTCCTTTCAAGTCCGCGGTCCTTTTGGATTTTTTTCATATGCACCATTTAAATAGCGTTAATATCTATAATACTTTCTAAAATTTATCCGCAGATTTTTCCTAATCTGCTGCAAAAATCTCTGAATCATGAACGTCAAAAACCCTGATTCTTGCCCCGCAATCAAGCCAGCCGTGGGCATAATTCAGCGATGCGAATGCGGTTACAAAGTCGCCTTTCTCAAAGTAGTGCTTTGCATCAGAATAATAGCGCTCAGCCATGTCGAGGATTTCTTCCCTTTCCTTCTTAAGCCCGGACTTGTTTAGGCTTTTCCTGGCTGCAGAGAGGGCTCTCCCAGTTACATCAAAATACTTTAAGAGCTTTTCCCGCGTTATCCGATCATTCATAATAACTAGAACTGTTCATCTATGTTTGAAACATCGTCGAGGATTTGCTGGGCTTTTTTCTCTTCTTCAACGCTTCCCCTCTTGCCGCAGTATGGACAAACACTTGGCTTTCCTTTCCTGTCCCCCTTGGGCTCAAACCGGTAGTTGCAAGCTGAGCAGATGTATCGTGTCATAAAAATATACATTAGTATACTTATTTATAAATTTTGCGCTTTATTCTCCGGCAGTTTTCCTTGAATCAGGATAAGTTCCCGGGTTCATGAAGACCTTCTCGATTTTTACAGCAAATCCGTGCTCTCCTTCAGCCATCTCATTGGAATCAAGGGCAGATTCGCCGTATGCTATTATCTCGCCTTTCAATGTCATGACAGCAACTGTGTCGCCCTTTTCTATTCCCGAATCCAGCTTTGCGATTCCAGGAATATTGAGGCTTGCCCCATGCGAAAGTGAATCAACTGTAGTGTCTGTTACATATATCTTAGGAAGAGAATCAACTATCCTTTCTGCAGGAAGTATAACCTTTCTTATGTATTTTTCATTTCCCTCATTTTTCCAATACCAGAAAGCATCGGAAATTTCCTGGAGGTTGTATATGTTCTCTTCGCTGAAATGCGCAACCCTTGTCCTCCTTAATTCCTCCATGTTTGCCCCAACCTTGCTTTTAACGCCGAAGTCATGGATAAGCTTTCGGATATAAGTTCCTGCCTCGCATCCAACCCGGAAAAGCACATCCTTCCCCTTAATTTCAAGAACATCAATATAATAGACATTCCTCTTTCTCAGCACTCTCTTGACAGCTGACTTTACCGGGGGAAGCTGCTCAATCCTTCCCACAAAATCATTAATACTTTTCTTTATACCTTCCTCAGTAATATCCTTGTGGATATGCATCAGTGCAACATACTCTTTCCCTGATTTAAGCATAAGATGAGATAACCTTGTCGCTTTCCCCAATGCTGTTGGAAGCACACCAGTTACGCCAGGGTCAAGTGTTCCAGAGTGCCCTGCCTTGTCAATCCCGAGAATCATCTGGATATATGCGCTTACCTGATGGCTTGTCGGTCCGGATGGCTTGTCCACATTTATTACCCCAAAATCAATGAGCTCTTCAACTGTTCTCTTGTCAGGATATTTCCCAAACCGCTCATCTGTTGAGGCATTGCGCCTTACAAGAATTTCCCTTTCTATTTTCTGGAAAGGGAGGAGGCTTTTTTCTGCGCTTTTTCCCATATCAGCCTTTTCCATGGATAAACCAGTTTTTCTCTCTTTTAATAAATCTTTTCTTTGAGAGCCATTAAGGCAAAAAATTTATAATTCCAGATGAATATACCACATCAATAATTTTTTTTTTAAAAAATAAGGGGTGATATTATTGGATTTTTTTGATATAATCAAGGGAAGGCGCTCAGTAAGGCAGTATTCCAATAAGCCGATTGACAAGGAAATTCTTAGGGAACTTGTAGATACAGCAAGGCTTGCGCCATCAGCAAACAATATCCAATCTTGGGAGTTTGTGGTTGTAACAGAAAGAAAAATGCTGAGGGAGATTTCTGAGAAGGCAACCTGGGGAAAGTTCATAAAGGATGCTGCAGCCGCGATAATAGTCTCTGGTAAGCGCGATAATTCCTATATTGTTGAGGACTGCAGCGCAGCAACAGAGAACATACTTCTCGCTGCAAAAGCATTTGGAATTGGAAGCTGCTGGGTTGCCGGCTACAAAAAGGAATATTCTGAGGAGATAGGAAAGATGCTTGAACTTCCAAAGGGAATAGTTATAGTTTCCATAATATCCCTCGGTTATCCTTTAGGCGAGAATGTTATTCATGACAAGCGTGCATTGAAGGATTTGCTTCACTGGGAGAAATACTGAATAAAAAATTACGAAAAAACTTAATGAAAAAAGAGGTGGTTTTAATGAGCAGCGCAATCGAAATAATCAAGGGAAGACGCTCAGTCAGAAGATATGAGAAAAAAGCGATAAAAAGGAAAGTGCTTTCTGACATAATTGATGCAGCAAGGCTTGCCCCCTCTTCAATGAACAGCCAGCCGTGGGAATTCATTGTAATAACAGGCAAGAAAACCCTTCTGGAAATTGCAAGGGAGTCAGTATACAACACATTCATAAAAGATGCTGCTGCTGCAGTAATTGTTTCTGGAATCAGGAAAAAGCCGTTTTTCAGGGAAAACTGCGGGGCAGCAACAGAAAATATCCTTCTTGCGGCAAAGGCGCATGGAATAGGAAGCTGCTGGACAGTCGGAAGGAACGCCCTTTCCTTATTAAGGATAAAGAAAGCCCTGGGAATACCTTCAGGACAGGACATAATAGCAATAGTTTCACTTGGCTACAGCAGGGAAAAATGCCCTTCCAGCAACAAGAAGCCCCTTGAGAAGGTTATCCATTGGGAAAAATACTGAAAAAGAGCATAAATATTATAAACGCTGTTTACTCTGAAAGCATAAAATAGGCATTTTTAAAAAAACAAAAGGAAGTGAAAAAATTATGGCAAAGGCTAAACCAAAAAGCGAATCTGGGAAAACCTCAGTAACTATGGATGAAAATATTGAATCAATGCTCTGCTACCTTGGACTCTGGATTACTGGAATAATCTTTCTGGTAATTGAGAAAAAGAACAGGAATGTTAAGTTCCACGCATGGCAATCCATAATCACATTTGGAGCGCTTTTCGTGCTTCAGGGAATCTTCTCATTTATGCCGGTTTTTGGAATATTCCTGGGCTGGGCAGCAGGACTTCTTACATTTATCCTTTGGATTGTCCTTATGATAAAGGCATACAACAAGGAGAAATGGCTTGTCCCAATTATTGGAGAATTAATTGAAAAAAATATCATAAAAATTCGCTGAACGAATTTTTAGGATGCAAAAAGCGGCGTTACCGCTTTTTTGCATAAAATATTAAAAAATATTAAATTTTTTTTATTATCTTTATTTTTTTATACTTCTTATTCGCCCTGCCTTCTTATAAGCCCGTCAAGGTTGAAATATCCTCTCTGAAGAGGACTGTTGACCATGCTTCCGTTGTGATACTGGTCAACGAGCTCGTTGAAGGACAGAGTGGTTTTTGGCTCATACTTGAAATTTACCTTGTCCCCAACCTGATAATTTGAGGGTCCTGGGAAAACAACTCGGTATGTTTTTTTATCTGTTTCTGAGTAAATCCTCATATTCTCAAACTGGAAGCTTCCGCTTTCTATGATGTATGTTGGCTCCATGCTTTTTGTGCTGGCATTGTAAAGAACAGTCATCATTGAAGAGAGTATTGGAATTTCATCCTCATCAATTGCCTTTATGATCCCAGTTATGCTCTTAAGCTCAACTTCTTTTTGTTCCACCGGCTCACCTATGATTATTATTGAGTTTGTCGTTGGATTAGTATTACGATACAGCGGTTCAGCGCTTTCCTGGGAAACCACTGCTGTTGAAACCTTGTCCTCAAGATTTACCTGACTTATTGCCTGTGTTGGGCAAAAAGCGCCAATTCCCACTATAAGCGCTCCTAAAATAATCTTATTTTTCAAGCTTTTCATTTTGAAAACCTCCGCCAATTATTGCCGGAAAAGATGCACTTTCTTATATACTTTTTGTTTTTTTTACTATCAAATAATAGTTACAATATCAATTTTTATCATAAAAATACCCTAAAAAGAGCATTACTCCATAACATTTATATATAACTTAACAATTGTTAATAATTTTATTCGGTAAAACAATGAATTGATGGTGGTGAAAAAATGAAGATTCCTTGCGAATTGATTGTCTGGCATGTGCTTCCGCCAGTAAGAAGGGAGCTTGCAAAAAGCATGGTTAATGACTTGGGCCTTACCCAAAGGGCTGCTGCGGCAAATCTTGGGATAACTGAGGCTGCAGTATCCCAGTATATCAAGTCAAAGAGGGGGCAGTACATGAAATTCAGCCCGGAAATTACCTCTGAGATAAGGAAGGCTGCCAGGCAGATTTCACAATCAAAGGATGAGATTTTGGTTATTGAAAAGATTTGCTCACTTTGCCACATGATAAAGTCAAAGGGCATGCTATGCAGGTATCACAGCGCAGAAGATGGAAAGAAGAAAGACTGCAGATTCTGCATGGGATGAATGATTGGGTGAAAATTATGGAAAGTATTGAAAGAATTTACTTGGATTATGCCGCAACTTCTCCGATAGACCCTGCTGTGCTTGAATCAATGCTGCCTTTCCTGAAATCAAAATTTGGAAATTCAGCGTCTCTGCACTCCTACGGGCAGGAGGCGTATTCTGCGCTTGAGGAAAGCAGGAAAACAATTGCAGATGCCCTCCATGCAAAGCCAAGGGAGATAATATTCAGTTCCTCTGCAACAGAGAGCAACAATCTTGCATTGAAGGGAGTTGCGCTTGCCAACAGGGAAAAGGGAAGGCACATAATAATCTCCTCTGTTGAGCATGACTGCGTGATAAACAGCGCAAAATGGCTTGAAAAAATGGGATTCTCTGTGACAAAGGTTCCTGCAGACAAGTTTGGGATGATAAGCGCGAATGAGGTAAAAAAGGCAATAAGAGATGACACAATACTTGTATCAGTGATGCATGCCAACAACGAGATAGGCACGATAAACCCAATTGCAGAAATCGGAAGGGCATGCAGGGAAAAGGGAATTTATTTTCACACAGATGCAAGCCAGAGCTTCGGGAAGATTCCAATCAATGTTGAAAAAATGAATATAGACCTGCTGACAGCATCATCCCACAAGATGTACGGCCCCAAGGGCGCTGCCCTTCTCTATGTCAGAGAGGGAATAAATAT
>JAPLZQ010000082.1 GCA_026394965.1 Candidatus Woesearchaeota archaeon | reverse complement strand
GATATCTCAAACGTATTATAATTTATCCAAACAATTAAATGAAAGCTCAAATGAGTTTAATCTTACAGGACAAATCAGAATCTTGGATGAAAATGGAGCCAACATTCTTTTGATATATGAAAGAATAAATTAAAAAGAATAAATTAAAAAGTTATATTAATTAAAAAAAATAAAGCTCTAAATCTTCTTATTTTTGATATCCAAAGAAAGCACATTATTGGAATTCAATAATCTCTTTTCCCAAGAGCCATCCGGCTGGATTTTAAAAAGAACAAGGTATCCCGAGTCCGCGCCTTCCCACCCTATCTTTTTATTGGGGAAAGTTGTTGTGCCTGCCACAAGTATTTCCTTATTGCCATCCAAATCAAAATCAACAATCTCAGCAGCCATGGAATTAAACTGCGCTTCGCTGATATTAAAGAGCTCTGAGATTGCGCCTATAACTTTATCAGAGAATTTTTTCTCCTCCTTGTTCCAATGGAATATATGCACTATGCCTTTTGGGAATCCTGTTGCGAGCACAATCTCATTTTCGCCATCATTTTCTAAATCGCCTATAACCAGCCCCTTCATATTCTTCTCAGTAGAATCATTATGCAAAAGAGTTTTCTCCCATTTCCCTGAATCATAAGAGTATATATAAACCGAGCCGGGTTTTTGCCCGGGAGAGCCTATTCCGATGATGAGAGAGTTTCTCCCTTCATTATAAACATCGCCTATTGCGATGCTTCTGAATTCCCTGCCATGAAGCTCGTCTACTGTATAATCCTGCCAAGCATTTATGCTTTCATTGAGCTTGTATACGCGTATAAAGCTTATTTCATCAGCGAGGAATTCAAGCGGGGATGATATTGTTGCAACTACCTCATTTTTGCCATCATTATCAACATCTCCTGATTTAACAATATGAACCGCTGAATTGACTAAAGTGTCATATGTCAAATCTTTTCTGTCTACTTTATGGCTCATTTTTCTCTGCTGATCAATCTTTCCAATAAAATTGTGCTCCAAAATGGTTTTGTCCCATTTTGAGCTGTTTTTCTTATAAACAATGACATATCCTTCGCCATGAGTGCCAAGTAAAACCTCATTTTTCCCGTCATTGTCTGCATCACCAACGTAAATGTCTTTGCAGCGGACATCACCGATGTCATCAATCAATGATTCTTTCCAAAGAGAGCCCTGCAATGAAATAAAAAGATGCGAAGTGTTAAAATTCTCAGCGGTAATATTAGCGTCTTTTAAGGACAAGATTTTAATAAACCCTGAATTTCCAGTTCCAATTATCACATTGCCAAAATTATTGCTGAACTTCCCGGAATATGATATTCTGTCTTTAATGAACAAAGTGCAAACAATAAATGCGATCAATAATGAAAAAATTGTTATGATTCTTTTCCATGCTATCTTTCTTTTAGACATTTTTAACCTAAATTTCAATTAAATGAATATGCGCAAAAACAAGAAATAATAAAAAGAGCAGGATTTATAAACTTTTACTAATTAAAAAATAATTATTAATCTTGTGGAGATAAATTAATATGAATGCAATTAAGCTGAAAATAGGATATTTTAATTTATTTCTGCTGTTTTTATTGATAGTTTTATCCTCTGGCTGCGTTGAGCAACACAAAAATACCTATGAATGTATAAATTGCAGTGTGATACTGATTACATTAGACTCATTAAGAGCAGATCATCTTGGGGCTTATGGATACTACAGGAATACCTCCCCGAACATTGATAATCTTGCTAAAGAATCTTATGTTTTCTTGGATTCAATAAGCCAAAGCGGCAGTACCGTTTATTCACTTCCCGCTCTGCTTACTTCAAAGTTTCCAATAAGCGACAACATAACAAACGGATTTATTCTTAATGAAAAAGAAGTAACCTTGGCTGAAATTCTGAAAGAAAACGGATATGACAATTATGCTGTAATAAGCCATGAGTTTGTAAGTGCAAAATACGGCGGTTCCCAGGGCTTTAAGATATTTGATGATGATTACTATGGGTACGGCTTTGCTGATTTGACAGCAGAAAAGGCGATTAAAATGCTGAATAGCATTTCAGAAAAACCATTTTTTCTTTGGATTCATTTTAGAGAGCCTCATGCGCCGTATAACCCCCCCGAAAAGATTTTTGGGCTTTTTAACAATGAAACAGATTCAGATAATAATACAATAAAATCAGGAGAAGATGAACGGGATTATTACAAGAAAAAAATGGAAGGTTTATATGCAAAAAACCTTTCTGACAAAGTTAACTTAACAGAATATACTCTCACAGGAAAGAGATTCTACTTGAATGGGGAAGATATAGAATGGCTTACAGATGCTTATGATGCGAATATCAGATTCGCAGATGAGCAAGTGGGAATATTATTAAACGAATTGGCAGTTCTTAATTTGACAGACAATACAATTGTAATAATTTCCTCTGACCACGGGGAGAGCTTGGGAGAACATAGCATTTTTGACCATAATACGCTTAATTATGGAACAATTCATACCCCCTTAATAGTCCATATACCTAAAAATTTGGGAGAAATAAAAGAATATCCTGTTTCTAATTTAGATATTATGCCGACAATTCTAAAAATTATTGGAATAAACCCGCCATCAGGTATCAGAGGAAAATACTTATTTGACAGCAACAGAACTGGCTATTTTCAGTTTGCAGAGTATGAAGATTCCTGGACAATAATAGAAGATGGCTGGAAAATGAATGCCAAAGATATTTCAAACAAAGATTGCAATATTAAAATAGACAAATTATTTTATATTTTTGATGATCCTGATGAAATCTTTAATTTAATAGCGGAAAATACAGACAGATGTAATTACCTAAAAAATCTGGGGCATAGCATTAAAAAAAACTATTCTCAAACAAATTACACTTTATCTGAAAGAATAAATGAAACCATTCAAAATGCTTCTAATGACACCATCAATAAATTAAAGGCATTAGGGTATGTCAATTAAAGCATAGTCATTTTAGAAAGCTTTTTAAATACCTCTCTTTCCCCCTCTCTTATCAAATAATATTAACGGGGAAACTGAAAATGGCTGAATTAAAGGCATTCAACAAATGGAGCACAAAAGACATAATTGTAACTGATATCGCGCTTAAGGACTACATAAACCTTGAAGCAAAGATTGTCCCAAAGACAGAGGCAACATATGCAGGAAGCAAGTTCTACAAGTCAAGGGTATTCATAGCAGAGCGCCTTATTAACAAGCTTATGGTTCCCGGGCATAAGGGCAAGAAGCACAAATTCACATCATCCCTTGTTACAGGAAAGGGGCAGAGCGCATACCATCTTGTTGAGGAAGCGCTTACTGTAATAGAAAGGCAGACCAAGAAGAACCCAATCCAGGTTCTTGTTACGGCAATTGAGAACTCAGCTCCAAGGGAAGACATAGTGAGCATTGAATACGGCGGAGCAAGGTATCCAAAGGCAGTTGACTGCTCTCCCCAGAGAAGGATAGATGTCGCGTTGAGATACATGGTTCAGGGCGCATATGCAAAGACCTTCAACACAAGAAGGAAATTCTCCGACTCATTGGCTTATGAGATAACTGAGGCATACAACATGAGCGCAAACTCAAATGCAATCGCAAAGAAGCTCATGACAGAAAGGCAGACCGAGGCCTCAAGATAAGCATTTTTTTATTTATAAATATTTTATAAAAATTCATTTTCTAAGATTTTTTACAGATTTTATCTGCTTCCAGATTATGTGCTTTTCAGCATTTCCTGTTGAATAATCCAGCCAGCCGAGGAACCTGGAAAGGCACTCAAGGAATGATGCTCCGCATGCATAAAAAATGTTTCCGGGGCGAATCTTTCTTAATACCAATCCTGCTATCCTTATGCTATTGAGAGTTGGAGAGATGTATCCGCTTTTTTCCCTAAGCACAAGATATCCGCAGTATATCCTTCGTCTCTGGCTTATGAAATCTGAAATGTTTTCAGGCCCCCTGTTGTAAACTATGGCTTTTGGCTCATACAGGAGGGAATACCCTTTCTCCTGAATCATTCTTGCGATTTCATCCTCATCAACTATTGTATGAGGGATTTTTTTGACGATATTTCTGAATACGATAAGCTCCCCGAACTTGGGGCGCTCAAGGGATATCTCATAATGAAGCTCATAAATCAAATGCGCTGAGAATCCGAAAAAACTCTTCCTGTCATTCACCGGAATGATTCTTGCATTTACAATACCCGCTTTTCTATTGAAGAAATGTCCTGCGAGAAAGTCAAAACAGCCCTTTTCAGGAAGATTATCTGCACTTTCAAGAAAGAGAACCGGTGATTTTGCACGCTTGAGGAATTCGTTTATTGCAAACCATTTGCCTTTCCGGACAGGATAGCTTATGAGCTCAAATTTTCCGCCTGATTTTCTTAATTTAATGAAACGTGAAACCTTATCCTTGGTCGAGTCAGTGCTCCCGTCATTTATTATGAAAACCTTTTCAATGTCTGCAATTCTGGTTTTTTGGCTTTCAATTGCCTGAAGAAGGCGCACTATGTTTTTCTCTTCATTGTAAACAGGAATTCCTATTGAAACCCTTATTTTTTCAGCCATTGAAGATTGGATTAGAAAGCGGGTTTATATTATTAACCATTAATTAGAAAGATGAGAAATTTTTATGCGCTCAATTGAGGAAATCGGTATCGGAAAAAATTTAATTAAAAAACTCATTAAAAAGAAGTATCATCCTAAAAATCCGCTGAGAGTGTCCTACTCCGCACTAAAGTGCGGAGTTTGATCGGACACTCTCTGATTCGCGGATTTTTAGGATGCCAAAAACGGCGCCTTATCTCTAAACTAAAGTATTGAGTTTTAGCGCCGTTTTTTAGCATCAAAAACTCATCAAAAGGCAATTTCATCCTTTTTAATCGGGATAACTTCTTCAATTTTCCTTCCGTAGATGTAAATGTACTGCCAGAACACGCCCTGCCTTCTTATCACATCAACAAGGAAGCCGCAGCTCCTGAAAATTGCCTTTATTCTCTCATCGCTTGAGAGCCACTCAATATTCGGAATTATGTAGAAGAATCTGTCATACTCAAGAAAGCATATTCTCCCGTCCATCTTAAGCCTTGAATTCATCTCCCTTAAGACGCTTTCAAGCTCCTGGACATATCCCAAAGCAGCAACAGAAACTGCTGCATCCAGATTTTTCACATCAGGATGGAGGGAATCCTTTCTCTCATGAAGAACTATAACATGGTTGTGCTCCCTTGAAAGAAGCCTTCCCCTTGTTATCCGAAGCTCTCTCTTTGAGATGTCTGTCGCATACACCCTCCCATTTTTGCTTACCGCCTCTGCAAGGCTTATTGTGAGGGTTCCAACCCCGCACCCGAATTCAAGGACAGTCTTGTTTTTCAGGTAACCGAGAAGGCTCAGGATTTCATCCCTGACAGCAGGGGGAAGGAGAAACCTTTCAAAAGCAAGCGCCAAGTATGCAAATATGTCATTCACAATAATTATTGCTTTTGGATTGTAATAAAGCTCAAGGAGAAAGTATATTGGGATGCATAATGCAGTCAGGGAAAGCCCCAGGAGGAACAGGTTCATTGCATTTGGCTCTGTCCTTATCCACATGTAAATTATTGCAAAGAAAAAAATGCTTATTATTACAGGTCCAATCTTTCCAAATGGAGCCTTAAAAGGCCTTGGCAGGTCCGGCTTCCTTATCCGCAAAATTGTTACGGTCAGGATTATCGGGATATACATCATCAGCGAGAGAGGCACAAGAAGGCTCAGGAAAACCTTGTATTTTCCCATTGCTATGAAAAGAGCGATTATTGAAACAACTGCCTGAAAGATTATTGCAACATATGGAGTTTTGTATTTCTTGTGAATTCTCGTCATCTGGGAGAGAAAAAGCCTGTCCCTTGCAAGCGCAAAAATGAGCCTTGGAGTTGATATTATCCCTACTGCAGCAGAGCCAATCATTGTGAAGTAGATTCCAAGGCTTATGATGCTTCTTCCAAGCCCGCCCATGAGAAGCTCAGATATATCGCCAAGGGGCGCTGAAAGAGTGGCAAGCTTCTGCCAGGGAATTATTCCGAGGGAGATGAAATTAAGCAATACCCCTAAAATTCCCATTGCAATTGCAGCCGAGATAAGGGCTTTCGGGATTACCCTTGAAGGGTCTT
>JAPLZQ010000081.1 GCA_026394965.1 Candidatus Woesearchaeota archaeon | reverse complement strand
CTACAACCAGCACAAGGAATGTTGTCCTCTCGCTTACTTATTCCGATTCAATCGGAATATCAGAATGCAGATATTCAAATGACAATTCAACCTGGACTGAATGGGAAACATGCAGCTCAACAAAAGCATGGCTGACAACAGACGGGTATGGAAGCAAGAATGTCTATTATGAAGCATCTGACAGCGCAGGAAACACTGCATCAACATACGACAGCATAATCCTGTCAGAAGCAGTTTATGACACAACTGCGCCGATAAACCTGTCTGTGACAGACGACGGCGATTACACAAGCAGCAACAGCTCGCTGCACGCCTCATGGAGCGCATTTGACAGGGAGTCAAAAGTGTTCTACCTTTACAGGGTAAATGACACCAGCGGCAACTGCGTTAATATTTCAGGAACATGCTCCCTTGACTGGATTGAGGCCAAGTTCAGCATACCCGAGCTTCAGCTGGAATGCAAGCGACCCACAGGGAGCTGGATTTTCAAGCGGAATCTTTGCATACAGCTACATCCTGGACTCAAATGAGAACACAACTCCAGACATAATACCTGAAGGCAACCTCTCAAACCTTGAGAATGAAACTGAGAAGAACTATTCAGGAATTGCAGACGGAACATACCACTTCCATGCAAGGGCAAGGGACAGGGCAGGCAACTGGGGAAATGCAATGCACTACACAATAAAAGTTGATACTGCTCCTCCAACAACCCCGTTCATGCTCTCGCCAGACCAGAATTCCACAAACGGAACAATCTCATTCCAGTGGAATGTCTCAAGGGATTATTCAAGCGGGTTGATGGGCTATTACATAACAATAACAAGAACAGACACCGGCGCTTATATTGAGAACAGCACATGGATAGGCAACACAACAAGGCACAGCATGAGCGGCGCTGAAAACTCTGTCAATTACCACGCAACTGTAAAGGCAAAGGACAATGCAGGAAACATCGGGCTTGATTCAGACAGCGCAGGCGCAACATATGACAATTCCGCCCCCCTGATAATATTCCAGAAGCCCTCTGGAACAGTGATTTCAACCCAGCCGATAATAGTGCTGAAAACAAATGAGCAGGCCAACTGCTACCATGACGGAGTTTTGTTTGAATACACAAATTCAACCCATCACGAGGCAAGGATAACTGCATCAAACGGGCAGAGCCCGACAATAGCAATAGAATGCTACGACCTCTCAGGAAACAAGCGTTCTGAAACCGTGTCATTCACGGTAAATACAGCGCTTCAGCCGGCATCAGTCGCGATTGAACAGCCAGGAACTCCATTCTATGCAAACCGCAGGGCTTATTTTCAGATAAGCGTGGAGAATTCAGGAACAGGAATAGGCGAGTTAAGAAAGGAGTATTTCAGAGTGAAGCTTGAGCGCTCATACCTTGAGGATTTTACAGTCAATGACAACGGAAACGGAAACTACACAATCTCATTCATTGCGCCTGCAACAGCAGGGAGTTACTCAGTTGCAATAAAAGCAGGCGACTATGAGAGCAGCGCTTATACCATGGAAGTTGGAAGCTTCAACATCCAGATAAAATACACAGGAAGCATTTCATCGCCCATAAAATCTGAGAAGATGGCTTACTCCACCGAGAATGAGCATCTAATCGGGCTTGCATCAGAAAGCAGGAGCGCAGATGCCTCAAACTCCACAAGCGGCTCGCTTGAAATAGCCTCAGAGCTTTCATCAAATGCGTTCATATTTGTAACTCTTCCTGATTCAAAGCCGGAAAGCAGGCAGGGCTACCTCAAAAGCGGAACATTCAGCGAATTGATACTTCCTGCATTCGGCTACAGGGTTGAAAAGGAGAAATACACAGTAAACACAGAACTCACATATCCATACATACTGATAACAGGCGAAAGAAAGCTTGATGCAGGAACGCACAGCATAATAATAAAGAACAACGGGCTCTCTGCCGACGGAAAAGTCAATGTGACAATAACCACAGTTTAATGCATTTAAGCCCAATCAGAAGATTAAAGGAAAAATGGAAATTAAAGAAAAAATGAAAAAGAATATTTTCAGGAAAAAAGGGAGAAAGGGGCAGTTTTACATATTCGGCGCAATAGTGCTCTGCATAATGGCTTACAGCATCTATGCAGGGCAGAGCAGAATCCAGCTTTCAACCAAAAATGAGTTCAGGAATCTTTACACTGAATTCCTGAGGGAATCCGGAAGCGCAATAGACAGCGCAATCTACAACGAGCAAAGCCTGAGCGAGAGAATGGAAAACTTCACAGACGCATTCCTGCCTTATGCAAGGACAAAGGAAAAAACATTCGGCGCATTTTATGCGCTAATCTCAAACAGCACAATATTCCTCAGGAACAACATAAGCATAAGCGCAGTAAACAGCGCCAACAGGAATATTACGGCATCCCTGAAAAACTCAACAGATGAGTGGCAGATAAGCATTGATGAAGAATCTTCATTTAATGAAAATGGAATTGAGAGAATAAGGATATTTTTAGACGGAATGCCTTATGATTTCAGCATTTACGGCAGGGAAATAGAGCTTAAAGCAATTTTTTACTCCCAGCAGAGAAACGGCACAAGCATCTATTCATATGACGGATGATTGAAGAATCTGGAAAAGCCAAAATGGAAAAAACAAAATTTAAGATAAGCAGGAAAGGAGTGGCAACCTGGATATCCTGGGTGCTCATAATGGCATTCACTGTTGCCCTCGGAACATTCGTCTTCAGGTGGAGCTCAGGATACGCAGAGTCATCTGCAGCAGACATAGGGGACAGAAGCGCAAGAAGCAGCTGCGATTCAGCTGCAATAGAAATCAGGAGCGCCTGCCAGACAGAAGGGGTGATTTATGCAACAATTGAGAACAAGAAAGATTTAAGAATAGACCAGATAGTTTTCAGCATGTTCGATATTTTCGGAAATGCCGAATCACGGGAGAAAGTAATTTCTCTTGGAGTCGGAGAATCT